>JAJRTM010000147.1 GCA_024278285.1 Planctomycetota bacterium | reverse complement strand
GGTTTCCAGAGGGTATCGAACGGCACAACAATTGCAGTTCGGCTAGTCGCCTTATAAAGCGAAACCCTCTGTCGCATCAAGACTTATATCATTTCAAACCAATTTTCACTTCACGGCGTAGAGTGGCACCCAGCGAACAAATACCGTGGAGCCGGGTAGACATCTGAGGTTTTTTTCAAGGCTTTTTTTTTCATTTTATGATTTTTTCAGAAAATTGACAATCGGGCTGCCGGTTGCTTTTAGTCTTTGGATGTATTGGTTTTCGTTGTAGATCGTTTTTGTTTTCCACAGGCGGAAAATGAGGTTCAACGACAAATGTTGTGCGCGGAAATTTAAAGGTGTCAGGAACCATTGTTTGTGAGAAAGCCAATCAACTGACCATGAAATCACAAAGAATCCCTGAATATGACCAGAGAATCGTAATAAAAGGTTCCTGACACGAATGGCACTGTCGTGACCAAGAAAATGAACCATTTATTAGTATATTGGGATAAATGCACACGACTGGGAAGGGTGAATGCCGTCCCCTAAGTTGTGCATTCTCTGTATATTCCGACCTCGACAGTGCCATTCGTTCCTGACACCTTTATTCGCCTTTATTCGGCCCGAATTGTAGACCAGCGAAGTTTTTTCAGGAAGATCAATTAGAAAATAACTCAGCGACTACGTAAATATTTTTCAATCGTGCGTAGCTGACGAAATGGCTGCGCGCTCATCAAAAAAAGCACAAACCAAAGCAATCGCCACAAGTCCTTTAATAACAAGCAACAGTGCCATTCGTGTCAGGAACCATTGTTTGTGAGAAAGCCAATCAACTGACCATGAAATCACAAAGAATCCCTGAATATGACCAGAGAATCGTAATAAAAGGTTCCTGACACGAATGGCACTGTCGTGACCAAGAAAACGAACCATTTATTAGTATATTGGGATAAATACACACGACCGGGAAGGGTGAATGCCGCCCCCTAAGTTGTGCATTTCCTGTATACTCCGACCCCGACAGTGCCATTCGTTCCTGACACCTTTATTCGGCCTGACCAATCGATATTGCTTGCGGTTCTTTCAGGAAGTAGGGTGTGCTGTGCACACCAATTGTGACTCACGTTAGAGGAGATACATAGCCATTGTAGCTTACATTACTCTGTGCGCGTGGTACGCACAGCGTACCCTACTTGCTACGCCAAGGTGTGGCTCATTACACTCACGCCGCTTTTTCATGATCGCTGCCCTGTGGACCGATCGACTTGGTTCCTTTTCCTGCTTTTGCTTTCAGATCGAACAGGCCGAAGACTTCCGAAGCATTCATCGAAAGCGATTCGGTCGAGACGTCGCCATCGCCGAGCACTTTTTCGAAGATTTCCCGTTTCTGCCGAAGCACCAGATCGATTCGTTCTTCAATCGTATCTTTGCAGATAAACCGTGTCACAATGACTGGATTTTTCACGCCGATACGATGCGCGCGGTTAATCGCCTGGTCTTCCACCGCAGGGTTCCACCAGCGGTCATACAAAAAAACATACTGCGAAAACTGCAGATTCAGCCCGACTGCTCCTGTGCCGTAACTCATGAGCAATAAATGTTTATCAGGATTTTCTTCGAACTCTTTGAGGATTGGCTCTCGTTTTTTTGTCGGGACGCCACCATGATAAACCATCGCGCCAAATTGACTGGTTCGTTCTGCAATCCAGTCGATTGTTTTTGTCCATTGGCTGAACAGTATCGCCTTGGCTCCACTGGCAGAAATTTCTTCCATATCTGCAATCAGGCGATCCATCTTGACAGACTCTCCGGTGAGTGGATCGAAATTTGTAATCTGCTTTAAGCGTAACACCAGTTCAAATACATGCTGGATCGTAATTTCGTCGCCCATATCGTTCAGTTGAACGATCCCTTCTTTCTCTGCGGTTTCATACGCAGCCTGCTGGCAATTCGAAAGTTCCAGAATGGCATCGCGATCTAAACGGGGTGGCATATCCGGCTGGGCGACTTCTTTGGTTCGCCGCAGGATATAAACCTCTGCAAGCTTTTTGAGTTGCCTTAAATCGGGATTGGATCGGGCAGGCACAACTCCCATGAATTCGAAAATGGAAGCAAGTTCTTCTGGACGGTTTTCAATCGGCGTTCCCGTCAGCGACCAGGATCGCAAACGAGGAATTCTGCGGATGACTTGCGAAGTGACCGATTCTCGATTTTTAATTCGTTGCGCTTCATCCAGCACGACCAGATCGAAACCGGGGAGATCCTCTTCATCGACATTCTGCAAATCGCGAACAAGAATTTCGTAATTGGTCAGTAAAATAGGAATCGATTTCATTTCCCGCAGCATTTTGCGACGGTTCGCATCCCCTTCCATCGTGGTGACTGGAAGTTCTTCTGCCCATAGCTTAAATTCACGTTGCCAGTTCGGGATCAACGGCTTGGGGCAAACAAGCAATATCCGCCGTACCTGCCCACTGCGTAACAGTAATCGGATTGCGGTAATCGCCTGCATCGTTTTTCCCAAGCCCATTTCGTCAGCCAGTAATGCAGACTTCTGCGCAAACATCCACGCGATCCCTTCGTACTGATACGAAAAAGGTTCGAAAGGCATGACCAATTCCTGCCCCGCGAGCCAACCTTCGAGCGGCGGTTGCAAAATGTAGAACAGGCGATCTTCCATCGAAAGAGCATCAGCAGGGGGTTGAATGCGCGTCGGGCATTTGCGAACCGGTTTTTTATCCTCTTCATCTTTTTTGGCAACGGGTGGCTTAATCGAGCGAACCGCTTCTTCGTTTTCTTCCGGCTTCTTTTGGTAATCGATAAAGTCGGGGAATTCAATTTGAATGGCTTTCGGTTTCTGCCAATACGGCTTCCAACCGGGAACAAATCCAGGAGGCGTGATCAGTTTTTCCTGCTGAACCTGCAAATTCGGCCAGCGATGCAGTGCCACATTAATTCCCGCCTGTATGACAGCGACTTCGAAATCAGAATCGAACTGAGGCAACACAGGAGCCGGCAGCCTTAACTGATTGGCAGGAGCAGGTAGACCAGGCAACATCGAAACATTTTTACCGTAAGCATCATTCATAACGTTATCGATTCCATTCGATAGACTGAAAGTAGTAGACAGTAGACAGTTGGCAGTTACACCCAATAATGCGTGCAACTTAAAAAGGTGCCTCACGATGCACTCAACTGGCTGTCAACTGCCAACTGTCAACTGCCTTCATGCCGCCTGTCCCATTGCTTCTTTGAGTGCCTGTTCCACCCGAATTAATGGCTCCTGTAAGTCGGCTGAATCTGGAACATATTTCGTCATTATTTCCAGAATCTTAGTAACATCTTTTTCCTGGTTCGAAGCAACCCAGTAATGCTCTTCTCGAAAATCCTGCTGAAACATTGCTTCAACAGATTCTGTGCTGCATAAAACCGGAATGCTGTTCCAGGTTTGATTATTTAACGCTTCGGGCTGATTAACGAAAAGCACATCCGGAAGAACTTGCAGGCGATCCTTGAGCGCTTTGGCGATCAGTTCACCAATCAGGAACGGACGCAGCGTTGGTCCGTACAATGTTTGCTGCGTTGCATTGGGACGCACCGGCAAGCTGCATTGAAATTCGATCGGGCGTCCCAGGTGAGACGTAATGAGAACGCCCCCGCACATTTCGCCGTTGGGCTGTTCTACCACTTGATAAAATCCGAGAACGCACTCGGGGCGTTTATTATTTTGTGCCATTCGTTAGCAATCACTTCCCTGTTTGTTATCGATAATTCAGCACTTCCGTAAAACGTATCACATTTTGTGAGACTGATTTACAGCGATATTCCTGATCAATTCCGGCTCATTGAAATAAACGGGCTGGGACGTCTGTATCCCACCGGTTCAAGTCTTTTCATTCGACGAGCCATGCTTTTGATCGGCGAAATCGCAGGATCACTTGAGCGACTTCCAGCCTGATCGTTATTACCGGTATTCTGCTTGAAACATTACCGATCCAGCTCAAGTGATAATCTCATTTCACTCCAAAGATCAGCGATTTTTCACGCTGAAAGAAAAATGAAATCCACATCATCGGTATAAGCGACAAGGTTGCTGCTGCTTGCCCAGTTTCCAATCAGGTAAAGAAGGCCTTTTTACATTGCGTACACAATATACAGTCATCTCCCAGGCCTGAAGCTCTTTTCAACCGTGAGTACCATGAATACAAAGAGGCGAATCAATTTAAGCTTAAAGTGATCAGAAAACTGTCCAAAGAATGGGGTCCACTGCAGTGCCCACGATAAGGTAGATGGGAATATTGCCACTCGATTTGGACTATACTTGCACAAGGCAAAAATTGGTCTCTCCGACTGCGAGGCAGAAGCTGCGACTACGCTTAGAAAAACTGGCACAAGCCCAGCCCGCGGATGATCAACCTGAAAGAGAATTGAATGAGAAGCAAACGGAATTAAATACTATCACACAACAACTGGATAAAATATCAGAAAACCTTGCACTGGCAGATACAAATGACCAGCGTGCTGCGATGACTGAAATTTTTTAATCAACGTATTGAAAAAAAGAAGCAGTTGGAGAGTGAACTGAATCATCTTCAGAAAAAAGCAAGGCTCATACCCGGTTCCGGGTTGATTTTCGCTGGCGGTCTTCTCAGTAATGAACTGGAGCGCCCTGGTAGCTTAGCCAATTTACTCAGTGCGGAAATCGCACACCCAGACCTCCCAGGTTGTGCAAATATGTGGCGTATTATCATTGTGTTCGCATCAACCCGGAACTGGTGATGAGCCAAAAGCAAAAGCAGCTCGCTCAAGTGATTCTGAAGTCGACCAGGTCATGCAACTTGTTGATCACCTTACAGAGTTGGCGCAGCAACCGAAAGATTACAGTAGAGCCAGGGAAATTTTCGATCTTACTAATCTTCGCATGTTTTTACGGTTTGAGCCGAAAAAGCTAACAAAACGAATGGTTAATAAATTAGTTGGCGGCGTCGCTGTTTTTGGCGACGCTGACGCTCCGGTACAACTTTACCAAGGACCAGCATCATCTAAAATATTGAAGGAAGAATCACGAAAAAATCAAAAAAGCAGCTAAAGACGAATCAAAACACTTTATCATCCGGTGGTGAGGATAAGTCGTTAAGAAATGTGAGTCGGGGCGACATGAGTTGAACATGCGACCTCCTGCTCCCAAAGCAGGCGCTCTACCAAGCTGAGCTACGCCCCGATTAAGTTTGCGAAGTGTAGGATAAGTCTGAGAGTTTGTAAACAGCACCATATTCGAAAATTTGTGGTCTTTGACCAAATTGCTCTCCAAAAACTAATCCTATGCTTCCAATTGGCTAAAAGACTCTATCGGTATGCCCTCCTGCTGGAAATTAGCTCCCTGGCTATGCTGATTCCACAAAGTTTGACACTGATAGGCGCGGGTTGGTTCATCTTATTTCGCTAATGGATGCCGTTTCACGTGAAACTCAGCTTTCAAAATAACATGCTTTAAGAGTGATAACTTTCGGGATAAAATTTGCTTCGTTCATTTCTTGACCTATGCTTTGGGTGTGCAGAGAGATTCCTGCTTTGGCGGTGAACCTGTACTCAAACAGAATAAATCGGTCGTACGGGCCGATCTGAAATTCAGTGTGGCAAGAAGAGCTTTGAGCTTTGAGGGGATCTTGCCACGCTGTTTTTTGCTGCGCGATTGCAGATCGCGTTTCATTTATATTCTGATTTCGCTTGACGTTTCTTGTAAATCGATCACAGTTTGTGATTAGCAAGGCTTTATAAAAACGCATGCTATCTCTTCAATCTCTTCATCTTTTCTTGTCAGGCTGGAAAGCCTAACCTACGGAATAACAAATGAAACTGGGCATCTTTGGCGGCACATTTGATCCGGTTCATTACGGGCATTTGATTTTAGCGGAAACTGCTCGCGAAGCTTGTCAGTTGGATGAAGTTCGTTTTCTGCCTGCGTATTCTCCGCCTCATAAACAGAACCAGATAATTACAACGGGAAAGCAGCGGGTCGAAATGCTCGAATTTGCAACGGCTGGGTTTCCAGAATTTGTGGTTGATCAACGTGAATTAAAACGGGAAGGAACCAGTTATACAGTTGAAACCCTTTCCGAAATGACGGAACAATTCCCGGAGGCCGAGTTGCATTTTCTGATGGGGGCCGATTCGCTGATCGATTTGCCGAACTGGAGGCAACCGCAGCGAATTGCATCGCTCGCCAAAATTGTTGCAGTCAATCGCGAAAATAGTTCCCACGAAGACCTGCATCAAGTAGTGAGCAATTTACCAGATTCAATCCAGCGTTCAGTCATCATTCTGGAGATGCCCCCAATCGCAATTTCAGCCAGCGATTTACGTTTACGAATTTCTGAAAAACGCTCCATCCGTTTCCTTACACCTCGCCCGGTAGAACGGTATATTCAGGAACATGGACTTTATCGGGCATTGTGAAAATATATATTTCATTGATTGTGAGCGGCAAGGCGCTAGCCGCCGGTAATGATCGAAACAGAGATGCCCCCATTGTGGAAAAGCACAATACCGGCGGCTAGCGCCTTGCCGCTCACTCAGATTTTCTCGTAAATTGAATATCGAAACTCTCATGAAAAAAAATGCCTTCTTCACTTTAATGATCTCTGCTGTATCTACCGGAAAGCTTCTGGCACACCCGGGGCATGGGAATCCGCAGGT
>JAJRTM010000146.1 GCA_024278285.1 Planctomycetota bacterium | reverse complement strand
CGAAAGAAAAGCCCGCGTCTGTCTGGATGAAGGTAACGCCCTGGATTGTCGCTTTTTATCTGGCGGGTGTTGTTTTGATGCTTGCGAGATTGTTGGTCTCGATCATCAAAGCGAACCGGCTTGTTGCTTCTGCGACGGTTTTGAAACAGGGGCCGCTGCTTGAATCGCTACGGCTGTTGGTTCAACAATGGAAAGTAAAAATTGTTCCGGTCATCGCAAAAGCAGAGCAGATTATCGTGCCAACCGTTGTCGGTTTGCTCAAGCCAACGATTCTACTTCCCGCTTCTGCATTAAGCGGGTTGAGCGTTGAGGAACTCGAATTGATTCTCGCCCACGAACTGGCTCACATCAAACGATACGATATGTGGATCAATTTGCTACAACGACTCGCCGAAGCGGTTCTGTTTTTCAATCCTGCGATCTGGTATTTGAGCCGTCGCATCAGCACGCTGCGCGAATACTGTTGTGATGAAATGACCTGCAATACAGACGTGGCGTCAACATCAAACCGGCGAATCCAATACGCGACCGCGCTACTTCGCGTTGTTGAACTTGCCAAACCGGAAACCAACAACAGTCACGACATCGCCTCGTTAGCAGTCAGCGGGCGATCCCCCTCAGAAGTTCGCCGCCGCGTCGCCAGACTGTTCGGCGAACCACTCCGCGAACCAGTCCGCCTCTCCCGCAGCATGGGTTTGGCGTTCGGTTTATTTGCGATACTACTTGTCTGTAGCCCGGTCTTGTGGGCAACACGGGTAAATAAAGTTGAACAATCAGATATTGCCACCAGTTTAAGCGAACTCAAACCATTTTCGTTCGGTGGGAAAATTGAGAATCTGTTGATTGGGACTGTTGAATCCATTCCACAGCAATGGTGGGATTCTCAGGGGGTGCCTCAACCAGATGCTCAGGTTGAAGCTCGAGGCTGGGGAAGAGTAGGAGGGAGTGGTGCAAATTTTGAATCTCGCAGGCTGATATTTCAAATTAGCAAACTGCCAGAGGATGCTCACGTTAAATGGGATCTGGCTTATGGTTCAGGCGGGTATACAAGTACCAGCCCCAGTGCAAGAGTTAATGGAACTGAACGAAAATCATTTCTTTCAACTTATTCACTTTCGAAAAGTGAGGTTGGTTTGCGAGTGGGAGTTGCGTCAGGGCCGTGGAAGTTAAAAAGTTCTTTTCAGGCTGATGGTTATACAGAAGCTTCAGATAATAAATCGATTGTCATTTCCCAGGCATTTAACAAGGGTGATGATACCATACTGGTTGTTTCTGACAGCCTGAAAGTGGATAAACGGTTAATTGCCTTTTCACAAAATGGCGAGGAACACTTCGGTTCTACAGCGTATGGTCAAAGAAAAGGTGGTTTGATAAATCAAGCTGCCTGGCAATTCAAAGATCTTCAAGTTGATGATATCGATCACATTGAATTCCAAACTCGCGAATATGAATGGGTCGAGGTGAAGCTAGCGAATCATCCGCAGCGGGATTGGAAAGCATCCATCTTAAATCTAAGAACTTCAACAGAGAAGAAGAGACAGAACAAGGATTTGAAAAAGCTACGGCAAATGGGAGTGACATATACTTCCACGACAGATGCACTTTCCGCAAACGGGTTAACTCTTTGGGATGTTGAAGATAAACATTGGCCAGCCATTTCGCAGATGACGTGGCTGAAATCGCTTGTGATTGTTGGTAGTGATCTTCAAGGTCAGCAATTTCATCACATTGAGAATCTCGTCAACTTGAAAAGGCTGAGGATTATCAATTCAGGCTTAACTCCATTGGGAATTAAGCAAATTGCTAGTTTGGTCCAAATTGAGCATTTGTATTTATGGTTTTCCACCAACAAAAAAAGTGACTCATGGTGTATTGAAAAATTAGGCGAAATGACACCCGAGGAACAAAAGACTCATGCGTCAGTATTGTCATCCAGCCCAGATGATAATCGACGTATTGCAGATGTTTCGATTCTTACCGACCGCAGCCTGAAGCATCTAAGAGAAATGAAAAACTTAAAGACTCTCAAGTTGGTCAACACGAATGTCACCGAAACAGGGATCAAGCAGCTCGAACCTCTGACTAAGCTTGAGGCACTCTATGTGCATGCAACTTCTTATTCTAATGACTCTGCAAATTCATTTCTGAAAATGCCCCGGTTACGAGAACTCGTAATCCCTGGACCAGTTTCGGATAACTTCATTCAGAAATTAGTTCCACTAAAGAATCTGGATGAATTTTATATGTTTTCAGAACAGATTACGGATCAAGGGGCAAAACAACTTGCCAAATTTCCTAAACTACGTCGAATCATAATCCAGCGAAGTCAACTGACGGACCAGGGAATCGAGGAGCTATCCAAGCTTCAACATATCGAGTATTTGGATGTGAGTCATGGCACCGGATTCATTACGGATTCAGCAATTGATAAGTTCCGCAGCCAGCATCCGAATTGCCGTATTATTCGAGGGAAACAGGCCACTGAAGCCAACAAGCAACCTGACAAAAAAGAACCCGAAGGCACCGCAACAATCTCCGGTCGCATCGTGCTGGAAGATGGTTCGCCGGGGACGGTGGAGGCTATACTTCAGTATTCTTCATATCGTAAAACAGGTCCACATAGTACATATAGTTCGAGTGGAAATGCAGGCCATTTTACGGATCGTTTTTCGTTTGAAGTCCCTAGTGGTAGTGTCTGGTTGGAGTTTGATACTCAAAAACATGCGCCAGCCTGGACGGGACCATTCGATTTGAAACCGGGCGAAAAGTTGGGTGATGTAAAGATTGTTCTTAAGCCCGGATTTTCAGAGTTAGTCAAAGTGGTCAATGAGCAGGGTGAGCCAATTCCCGATGCAACCTTGACTGCTCACCCTGAAATTAATGGGCGCACAAGTGGTTTTTATTACCCGAAAAAGACAGACGCCAAGGGTGAATACATGCTCAAGCATCTGGCTGAGGCTCGCTACGGGATAAACATTTCAGCCCCTGGCTACCAGCCACTTATTACCAAACCTTTGGAGGTGAAAGAAGGGGAAGTGTTGGAGCTAACGATGACGCGTAGCGAACCGACAACGGGTGTAGTACTCAATGCGGACGGCACTCCTGCAATTGGTGCCAAGTTACGAGTAAAAACGGAACATGCTCCAACGTCATCAAACCGGGGCTACGGTGGACAATGGGGCAAAGTCTTTGCTACGACCGATGCTCAAGGTAAATTTGAGCTGAATCAATTGACGACTGGATCGTATTATCTTTTTGTTATTGAAACAGCAGATGAAGCAAGAGTCTTCGTCCATGATTTGCAGGCAGGTCAACAAGACGTGAAGATTATCATCCCGAAACGACGAGATCTCGTTGTGAAAATCACCGGAGATTTAAACAAGCTGCCAACTTTAAATGGCAAGAAGTATGTAGGCGTAAGACAGCGCATCCTCTTTAAGCCAATACCTAAAGTGAGTTCAGGAGAGTTGGGAGGCGGAACTGCTAATATTGAGATAACCCAAGCAGGCGGCACAGCAACCTTCCGCGGTTTAGCGATTGATCTAAAACCTGGTGCAAAGAAACAGCAGGTGGAAGTGTCATTTGGCAAGGAAACAAAAAAAGTCGAGTTGAATTTGTCCGGCAATACGGTGGTTGAATTTAAATTGCCGGCTATGAAAAAACCAACCAGTGATAAAACATCTCAGAATCGCCCGATTACTGTTGATCAAAAAACGACATTGGTTGCCAAGGCAGACAGAACCATGGTGCATGGCATGATTACCGGGGTGGATGGGGAGCCGGCGGTGGGGGCTTTTGTGGCTGCGGTGGGGACTCGGTTGGTTGCTGGGATGGGAACTGACAATGTTGTTTTTGCAGAAGGGGTGACCGATCAGGCCGGGCGTTATGACTTGTCGCTGGTTGGGATTTCTTCGATGAGATATTCGCAAAACAATTTGATTGCTCGCACAAAAAACTCGGGGATCGCCTGGCAGAAGCTGGATGTTGATTCCAAAGAGACGACGGTTCATCTGAAACTGAAACCTCAGCAGTTGATACAGGTAAAGCTTGTCGATGCCGCAGGGAAACCAGTAAAACAGTTGCCGGTCCAACTGAAAAATATCTCAAAGACTTCGCCGGCGTATTCAATGCCTGCTGAAGATCGGCTCGGTTCTTATGAATTCAAATCGCCCCCCAAAGCGTGGTTGCCGGTTGTGAAATCGGATGATGACGGCTTGCTGACCGTTCCGAATGTGCCGGTGGGTTTTGGGGTTTATCTGGAAATTTCAGGAACGGAAGAGTTTGCAAGGCAGGGCTTGAGTCTTAATTCTGGAAAGCTTGAAATGTGGTTTGAGTCGGATGGAACATATCTCGCGGCGATCAAAAACATGAAACCGGGAGAAATTGAAACAGTGACATTGGCACCTGCTCGTTTCTTTGAAGGGGTAGTGCTGTTAGGCGAAACAGGCAAGCCGGCTGCGAATGCTGATATTTCGATCTGGGCCAGTGATCAGGAGTCGTACGGCTCGATGATATCAATTTTCAGAAAGACTGATGCCAAAGGGCGGTTCCGGTTGAATCCTTATGCGGGAGTGAAATACGGCATCCTCGCGCATCCTCCCCAAGGAAGCGCGTATCATCCGAAACAGTTAAATATTTTACGCTGGGATGAAAAAGAATCGAAGAAGATTGTGATCAAACTGCCGCAGGGAGTGCTGGCTCATGGAACGGTTGTTGATGCACGGACCGGCAAGCCGCTTCAAAATGCTGCGGTGCAGTACATTCCACAAAACAATAATAAAAACATGATCAAAAACGTGGTGACCGGCTGGAAGGGGATTCAAAAAACAGATGCGGCTGGCAAATTCGGAATCACCATCTTCCCCGGTCCCGGCACATTGCTCGTTCATGCTGATGATCGAAGCTACATTCTGCAGCAGATGGACTCTCGGGAAATCTATGCAGGGAAGTCGGGCGGGGTGAGATATTATGCTCACGCTTTTCAAAAGGTGAATCCGAAACTCAACAAGCCGATGCAGGCGATGAAAATCAAACTGCAACCGGGAGTAACGGTCAAAGGAAAAATCGTCGATGAGGCGGGAAAACCGATCAAGCATGCGTTGATGATATCGCGGCTAAAAATCACTTCCGGTTCGCCAGATTATCGTGGCTTTGCAGATGAAGCATTCAACGGAACATTCAAGATCGATGGACTACGCGAAGGAGTTGAATATCCTGTTTACTTTATCGACACGAAAAACCGAATCGGAGCCTCGGCAATAATCAGTACGAAAAATCTGTCTCCCACAATTGTCCTCAAACCTTGCGGCTCTGCCAAAGTGCAGTTTGTTGATTCCAAGGGGAAACCACTTCCCGAGGGAATATCACTTGGCTTGAACATGGTCATCACCCCCGGAAAGTACAGGCATGATTTCAAAGCACTTCAACGCGGCGAAACCTTGGCGGATGAAGGTTTTTACGGAAACTTTACCGAGGGAATCAATGGGATTGGTCTCAACAAAACCGATAAAAATGGAAAAATGATTTTTCGGGCACTCATCCCGGGAGCCACTTATCGGTGCACCGGTGTTGATGATGGAGTTTCGAGTATTGCCAAAGAATTCGTTGCCCAATCGGGAAAGGAATATGACATGGGGAAAATTGTTTTTGATCTTATAATGAAAGAGGATTCAGCCGAATGAAGCGTGCTTTGTTACGTTGAAGAAAATCAGCCACGGATGAACCCAGCGCGGCATAGCCGCAACCAAACAAAGATTTGAACCACGAAAAACACGAAAGAAGAGGAAAATCGTTTAACGGCAAGCCGAAGGCGACTGCGTAAACCGGTTTGTTTGATTGGAAGATGTCGAACCGCGAATAAACGTGAATTTTCGCGAATTAGTTTTTTAGTCAGACCGGGTAGCTCAGACAATCCCGTTCAGGGTTGTCTGAGTTGCGTAGCAACCCGAGGAATTGTTTTTCAAGCCTCGCTTATTCTGATCATCAAGCCGCTCGCTGAAATCCTCGGGTGCCTGACGGCACTCAGACAACCTTGAACAGATTGTCTGAGCTACCCGGT
>JAJRTM010000145.1 GCA_024278285.1 Planctomycetota bacterium | reverse complement strand
GCTCGATTGATTATCAAAGCAGCCTGGGATGACTGGGGCGCTTCACAGCGATACGAACATTATCGTTTTTCGATGGAGCTGGCGGATCACATGGTCCCATTGTTTACTCCAGAATTTGCCAATCAACTTTCTGCACTGGTCAATCGTAAACGGGCTGAAATTATTCAGAAGGAAATGGAACGCGAAGGCAAGCAGGCAGACCCGGAAATGCGGTTGCTTGTAACTGACCATTGGAAACGGGCAGGGAATGCCTATGCTCGCCTGGCGAGTACTTCTCAATCTTCAGATAAATACGCAGAGACACTTTGGGAAGCGGGCCTGTTGTATCGCCACGGCAGCGATCACAGAAATGCACTTTTGATGATTAAAAAATATATCGCAACCAATCCTCGGGTTGGACTCCCGCAGGCGTTGATTATGAAGGCACGTACGCTGATTGATCTGGACCCTTTGTCCGAAAAGGATCGAACTGCAGAAGCCATTTCGATTCTTGAAGACTTGATTAAAAAGTATCCCAAAGATCAATCAATTTACGATGCTCAATTATTACTGGGGCAGGCTTATCTGGAAGAAGATCAGGCTGACCGGGCTATTGAAATCTGGCATTCGCTCGTGACGCAAAGTCCGTTGACTCCTCAAGCAACCGAATGGCAATCAGCCATGTTCGCTCTCGGGCAGGTGCTGTTCAATACTTCCGATACCCGGCCTTACATCTTGCTGAAACAGAAACTTGAAACAAAAACAGAGAAACAACAGCAGGCTCCCAATCACTTTGAGCATGTTGACGATGCGATCCGCTGGCTCGATGAATTTGTCCGAAGAATTCCTGACCATCCCCGTTCCCAGGAAGCACGCTGGTTATTAGCCAAAGGGTTACGATACCGTGCGAGCAAGCCTGTCGAACAACTGAAAAATAAAAGCGTAGCGACCACCGAGAATACTCGTAACGAATTATTGAAGGAAATCCAATCACTTCTCGAACGATCAAAATTACAGTTCAGAATTTTGAGAGACCAATTGGCAGCCAGGGAAGAAAGAAACCAGCTTAATGCCTTAACCAGCCAGTTTGTTCGCGATGCTTACTTTGAACCGGCTCACATTCAGTATGAACTTGGTCCGTATGATGAATCGGGAGATGCTTACCGAAAAGCGATTGATGATTACAGCAATGCTGCTTTCCATTTTTCTGGCGACCCGGCTGTACTGATTGCTTATTTTCGAATTGCAGAATGTTACCGACAACTGGGAGCCGAAGCTGAGGCACGCAGGCAGTTGGAACAGGCCCGTGTTATTTTGAGTCAAATCGAAGAACCCTTCTCTCAATCATCGACCAACTTTAACAAAAAACAGTGGGAACAATTGCTCGCGCAATATGTCAAATTATACGACTTGGCGTTAGACCCGCAGGTCGTTCAATAATTCCGTTTTAATTGAATAAAGATTTCAGATATGTCTAATTCGTTCAAAGAACAAATCACGAATGCACCTTCTCTTCGGGTATATACGGGAGAAAAAGCAGTCGTAAGTGGCGAAGAATTTCGCGGGTTATTTCCACGCCGACACGAATACGCCCGGCTGCTCTTAGAGTTATCCACTAAACAGCAATCGCTGATTGAAGAAGGAGAGTTCAGCGGATTGATTGAGCTATTACTGCGAAAGCAGACCGTTCTCGATGAACTGCAAGCGATCTCACAAACCGACCCGCCGTTGTTGGAACAGTGGAAAAAGATGCGAGATTCCATTTCGATGGCTCATCGCAATGAGTGTGATCAATGGCTCGTTCGTTCAGAAGAAATTTTGGCAGAATTGATGGACCTCGAACAGAGATGCACGTCACAGCTTCAACATAAACGGGATGCAACACAGTCTCAGTTGGAAGCCGTTTCCAGCACCATTCATTTACAGGATGCGTACACGCAACCACCAGTCAGTTCTCGATTTGATCGCAGTCAATAAGTTGAGTCACGATTCTTCAGAAGAATACCACAGATTTACCTAGCGCGGCATTGCCGCAACCAAACAGCGATATGAACCACGAAAGAAATGAAAAACACGAAAGAAGAGAAAGATCGTGCAACGGCAAGCCGAAGGGGACTGCGTAATCAGGCCTGCTTGATATGAAAGTCTCGAACCACAAATGAACTCCCATTAACGCGAATCAATTTTACTGAAAACGTCATCTCAAACAGTAGGATGGCGTGCTTGCACCCATCAAATACGGTTTCCAGTTCATTAGCCTCATGCCGGTGAATCAATGGCAACATAATAACAAATTTACTCTCTCATTTTCATTGAACGCAACTCGGCATGCGAAGATGGGTGCAAGCACGCCATCCTACTGTCACGTGCTTTATGTTTTTGAGGATTTGCGCAAGCGTCGTAAACTTTTAACGTTAGTAGCACAGATTTACTCAGATGAAGAAAAAATCCCTTGTTCCCAAGCTCCTGCTTCATGCCGGTACTGAAAGTCATCGAAAACAATAGGCACGCAAATATTGCAAGAGTTAATTTTAATCCCTTCCCCTCCACATCATTCAGGATGATTTCTCATGTTGGAATCACTTCTACAGCAGACAACCATTCCGATTCTGGAAAAGGTGACCGCGTTCGGGCAACGTCGGCATCAGGTACTGGCGGGAAACATCGCCAATATCGATACCAACGATTACAAGATGCGCGATCTCCCTGTT
>JAJRTM010000144.1 GCA_024278285.1 Planctomycetota bacterium | reverse complement strand
AACTGGTTGCAATTTAGCAAGGTGCGAAATCGGACATTCCTAATGACACCGCAACTTCAGTGCCAGTTCGCATGAAATCACCAAGTCGTTTGATTCCATTTGGATGCCTCTGCCTCTCTTACAGCAAGTTTTCAGACAATGGTATCTGCACTTGAAGCGTTTGCGACTTGTATTTAGATATCAGAATCGACATTATTGATGGACGATGATCCATTCTGGAAATTGTAATATCTATCTTGGAGAGAACTTTGATACCCATTCGCCATGCACTTTTTGCAATTCTTTTTTGTCACCTGTTTTGCAATCTTTCCTTAGTAGAGGCGGCATCGCGGCCCAATATTCTGTTTATTTTTACGGATGATCATGCCGCCCAATCGATTAGTTGTTACGGTTCGAAGATCAACAAAACGCCGAATTTGGATCGCATTGGCAATGAGGGAATGCGATTTGAGAATTGCTTTTGTACCAACTCGATTTGCGGACCTTCGCGCGCAGTGATCCTTTCCGGAAAGTATAGTCACAAAAACGGTTTTTACAGAAACGGTAACCGCTTTGATGGGACACAGGTGACGTTTCCGAAGTTGTTGAAAAAATCGGGTTACCAAACAGCGATCATCGGGAAATGGCATCTTGGGGAACATATGGAGCCAACTGGATTCAGTTATTCTGAAGTGCTGGTCGGACAGGGACCGTATTATAATCCTTTGATGTTGCGAGATGAAAAAGGCGATGGAAACCGCACAAAAAAAAGATACACCGGTTACACGACCGATATCATTACAGACCTTGCGATGGAATGGCTCAAAAATGATCGCGATCAATCCAAGCCGTTCTTGTTGATGTTTCAACACAAAGCACCGCATCGTGAATGGGCACCGGGACCGAAACATTTGCATTTGTATGACGATGTCACCATACCCGAACCGGCTAATTTATTCGATGATTATTCCGGTCGAGGCACCGCGGCTCATACACAAGATATGACGATCGCGAAAACGATGACGCCTCGCGATTTGAAATTGACGCCGCCACGCTATTTGAATGCAGAGCAACTCAAAGTCTGGAAAGCAGCGTACGATCCGAAAAACAAGGCTTTTCATGATGCGAATTTGAAGGGGAAGGATCTGGTTCGCTGGAAGTATCAGCGATACATCAAAGATTACCTGCGGTGCATTGCCTCAGTTGATGATAACGTCGGGCGTGTTCTGGATTATCTCGATGAAAGCGGTTTGGCGGAAAATACGATAGTCGTTTATTCGTCGGATCAAGGGTTCTATCTGGGAGAACATGGTTGGTTTGATAAACGGTTTATGTACGAAGAATCGTACCGTCAACCGCTGCTGGTGCGCTGGCCGGGGGTCGTTAAGCCGGGGCAAGTGACGAAGCAACTTGCATCCAATGTTGATTTTGCAGAAACCTTTCTCGATATCGCGGGAGTTCCGACTCCGCCCAAAATGCAAGGCAGGAGTCTTGTGCCAGTCTTGAAAGGAAACGTGCCGAAAGATTGGAGGAAGTCGCATTATTATCAGTATTACGAATTCGAACCAGACAGGCGTACCTCTCACATGGTCCGCAGGCATCGCGGTGTTCGGACTGATCGTTACAAGCTGATCCATTTTTATAATCTTGATGAATGGGAGCTTTACGATCTGGAAAAAGACCCGCACGAAATGCAATCTGTTTATGGACAAACCGAGTACGCAAAAATCCAGGCGGAACTGCATGCTGAGCTTGAGCGGTTAGCCAAGGAATTAGAAGTCCCGGATGACACGGGATCGGTGCCGAAGAATCCGGTTTATCCAAAACAGAAACCTCGAAAGAAAAAGACAAAAAAGAAACCGAGTAAATAATAGTTTTGTAGGATGGCGTGCTTGCACCTGTTGTTTATACATAAGTTTTGTCCCGGAGGGACATTGGTAAATAGCCCCAGGTTTTAACCTGGGGAATTCGTTTACAAGGGGAGGAAGTCCTGAAGGGACGACGGGATTTGTTGCTTTGATGCAAGGCAATGGAGGCTCGAAATAATCATGACCATCGTCCCTTCGGGACTACATATTAACTGGGGGATGCCCCCGGATTAAAATCCGGGGCTATTTGCCTCTGTCCCTTTGGGACTGATGACTCCGCTTTGCCTGAAAACACTTATGTATAAACAACAGCGTGCTTGCACCCATCTTCGCGTGCCCAGTTCGTTTCCATGATTAAAAGGAGTCGAAGCCGTTTTATTTCAACAAGAGTTTGACGAAAGGGAAATCGTATTTGATGGGTGCAAGCACGCCATCCTACGGTTCAAAGAGACAACAGTTATTTAAGATTCAAAAATAAATCGTTGGTTCGTAAGAGCGGTCCCAACAGTGAAAGTTTCACAGGAGAAATTGATTGGCGATACTTTGGTTTGTACTCGGCTGTTTGTTGCCGGCTTTTATTGTTTCTCTTATCGTCACTCGATTGATGATCGTGATCGCGCCGTATTGTGGTTTGGTGGATATTCCGGCTGAGCGAAAAGTTCATGAGCATCCCACGCCATTGGGCGGGGGTGTCGGGATTGTTCTGGGAGTTGTTGTTCCGCTCGCCTTGGCGAATTTCGTTGTCTGGCTGATGCTCAAAGGATTACTCCCTTCCGGCTGGCTGCCCGAAACACTGCACGAACAGCTTGGCGGTGTTTTATATCGTGCTCCGCAAATGTGGGGCATTCTGATTGCCGGCTTAATCTTGGCAATTACCGGGTTAATCGATGATGTGCATCCCGTTTCCTGGAAGCTGCGACTTGGTATTCAATTTTGTGTGGCGATTGGCGTTGTCGCTGCGGGTGTCCGCGCGTCGTTGTTTATTGGCTCTGCTCCTGTCGGCTGGATATTGACTGTTTTCTGGTTGGTTCTGTTAATCAATTCGCTCAATTTTCTGGATAACATGGATGGTTTAACAGCGGGTATCAGTTTAATCGCCTCACTTCTTTTTGCATCGATCATGCTGACACAAACTTCCGAGCCTCGCTGGCTGGTCGCGGGGATTTTGTTAGTGATGGTCGGGGCATGTGCCGGTTTTTTAAGATGGAACTGGTCGCCTGCCAAAATATTTATGGGAGATGCGGGAAGCACTTTTCTAGGTTTCATGCTCGGCTGTATGACGATCCTGGGAACATTTTATGACGAAAGCATGTCAGATACGCATGTGATGCTGGCTCCGCTTTGCATTCTGGCGGTCCCTCTTTACGATTTTTCTTCCGTGATGTTTATTCGATTAAAAAAAGGACTCAGTCCGTTTCATCCCGATAAGAATCACTTTTCACATCGCCTGACAGACCTGGGGCTTTCTCGCCGAAATGCAGTGTTAACGATTTATTTATGCACGCTGACAACCGGACTGGCAGGGCTGCTTCTGTATCGGATTCCTGATTGGTCAGCCGCCTGGACGGTGATCGCGATGACACTTTGCGTCCTGTGCATTATTGCCATTCTCGAAACAGCAGGGCGAGGGAAAAATGGCGAAGAGTAAGCGGAACTCGCAAAATCGAAACCGTGCGACAAAACAAGAAAATCCATCAGCAGCTTCCCCTTCCAATCGTCCTGCTTCATCATTGAATCTTGGCGAGGGAAACGATTCGCTTTTGCAAATTTTACTTGTTGTTTGCACGGGTTTTTTTTTGGGACGGATGTTAATCCCGGCTGAATCGTCGCATCAGGGGGATACGATTCTGTTCGTGTTTTTCTGGTTGGTATTATTCAGCGTCGCTTGCTGGCTCGGGATACGGAATCGCATTTCATTACCTCCTTCCATTGATCTGATTGACGCTTCGTTATTTCTACTCGCTTTTCTGGGGCCGTTACTTTCTTTGATGGCGTTGTATGTACGTGGCGGAAATTTACGAACCGGGCTTTACTGTTTTTGGGAATCGGCTGGGACGTTTGTTGCAGTCTTCCTCATCAGGAAACTGCTGTTGAAGACTCGTTCAATGCTGCCGATTTTGCTACTGCTGGGCATTGTCATTCCGATCAGTGGGCTCGGGGTTTATCAACATTATGTTTCGTATCCTGAAAAACGAGCGATAGTTAATCCGATTGCAGAACGTTGGGAGGAACTGGAACAGCAAATTGCAAAAGCATCTGAGAGTGCAATAATCCGTCTGCAACGCAAACAGTTAAAATGGCAAAAAGAGATGACCGACTACGGCATCCCGCTGGATGACAAAATGCGAAAGGGATTGCTGAACCGCCTAAACAACAGCAGTGAACCGACCGCGCGCTTTGCGTTAGCAAATACACTGGGCGGCGTTCTTACTTTTGTGTCCGTTCTGATTTTGGCTTTTCTCTTCGCGTTACTGAAAAAGAAGCAGGCCTTGTTGAAAATCCTTCTCGCTGCCTCGATGATGATTCTGGTGTTGTATTGTCTGCTGCTGACAAAATCTCGAACAGCGTTATTGGGGATGGTTGTGGGGATTTCGCTCCTGTTTTTATACAGAATCACACACTCGGCTCGCATTCAACCGAAATATATTCTGGCAGGAATTATCACGTTGGGACTGCTGGCGATTTTAGTTTTGATTGCCGTTTTTACCGGCGGTTTGGATATCGAAGTGCTCACTGAAGCAGGCAAATCGTTTCGTTATCGTATTGAATACTGGATTGCATCTTGGAATATGCTTAGCGAGCATTTTTTGTTTGGGGCAGGTCCGGGGAATTTTCGGGAAGCGTATCTTGAATTCAAACTGCCCGAATCAAGTGAAGTGATTCTCGATCCGCACAACATCTGGCTCGACGCCTGGTCGCAAGGCGGGATTGTTTCGCTGATTGGACTGGTTCTGATTACGTTTTGCGTGATAAAAAAAATGTTTGAATTCTGTGTTATGAATTCATCGGATGAATCCCCCGATAGCCAAACTTATCAGATGCCTTCTACGGGACGACTGATTGCAGGAACAATTCTTGTTATCTTGTTTTCTGGAATTTTTTCGTCGCCGGAGCTTGCGCTGCCGATTGAAGAATTGATTGGCTGGGGAATTTTGATCGCAGCGGTTTCTCTTGGTTGGGCTTGGATATTGAAGCCGGCGATGCTTTCCGGTTTTACTCTGCTTTGTGCTGCAACGGCGTTGTTTTTGCATCTGCAAGGAGCGGGGGGGTATTCGATGCCAATTGTTATTCAACTGTTGTTGATTTTTTCGGTCGGGCAGTTTACCTCTCCGAAAGAAATAAAGGTGCCTGATCGAATTATCTATCCTGTTGGATTAGGGATCGGCGTGTTACTCACGGTTTTATGTTGGTGGACTTCGGTGGCTCCCAAATTTGCGGAAGGGATTGCTCAGGCGAGATTGTATGAATCGCGGTCGCTGAATGAATCGGAACGTATCCTTCAACAATGGGCCAGTCAGGATAGCGTCAATCCCGAGCCGTGGATGATGCTTTCTAAATTACATGAACGGAGTGCTTCGCAAACTCGCAACGTTTCAGAATTGAAGCAGTCTGGAGATGCCATGATGGAATATATCAAGCGAGATCCGATCAATTACTACGGCTATCGTGAGCGAGCCCGGTTATCGAAACTGCTTTTTGAGTGGTCGCAAGATACCGAAATATTGAAGCAAGCGGTCCAGTTTCAGGAGCAGGCGATCAATCACTATCCGAACGATTCACACTTACATCTGGAACTTGCTCAACTGTACGAATTTCTCGGGGAGAATAAGAAAATGATAATTGCAGCTCAAAGAGCGGGAGATTTGAATGACATCAACAAAAAGCATGGACATACAGACCGTCTGTTTTCTGAGCAAGAACAGGCGATTCTCTTAAAATTGAATGTTCAAAAGAGCAAAAAAACCAACAATTAAGTCTGAAAAACGTAGCAATCGTAAGGAACTATTCATAAGGGAGGGTTATTGCCATCGAGGTCTTGATAATGAGCATCATTTCTGAGATTCTGCCTTGTTCAGGCAATGCCAACGAGCGATAAAGGTTTCGATTCGCTACAATTTTTTGTTTTATGTTGGGTCTGTTTCGCCTGTCGCAAGGCGTGCCAGATTATTAAATTTCTTCTTATCTGTTAGTGGTGTCGATTAATGTTCCAGAAGCAAATTATCACTGTTGTTCATCTTCTGATGTTGCCTGCTTTCTTTTTCATCAGTGGATGTCAAGATGACTTACCGGTCAAAGAGCAGGCTGAAGCAAAATCCGATCTCGACTTGAAACCATCGGGACTTGCCCCTCAAGTTGTTATTGTCGATGGAATCTATGATTTTGGTTCGATGGAGGTTGGACAGACCCTCAAGCATACCTTTACGATCCGTAACGATGGGAAAGGTTTGCTGAAAATGAAATATGATCGCTCAACCTGCAAGTGCACCATGGCTGAACTTAAAAACAGAGAATTGGCGCCTGGAGAATCGACAACTGTCGAACTGGAATGGGTTGGAAAAGCAGTTGATCCCAACTTCAGTCAAGCGGCTTATCTCAAAACGAACGATCCCAAAAATGAAGAAATCGCATTAACAATCGCAGGGCGTGTCGATTCGTCTTACGAAATTACCCCCACTGGGGTTTGGTATCTGGGGGAAATGGACCGTGATGAGCCGACGGAATTTTCGGGCAAGATTAGCTCACGTGTTCGGGAAGATTTCAATCTAAAAAAGGTCGGCTGTAAAAACTCGCTCGTTTCCGTTCAACTGACGCCTATGGATAAGAAACAGCTTGAAGAAGATGGTGCGAAGAAGGGATACCTCATTAACGGTAAGGTCGCACCGGGATCGCCTCTGGGTGTTTTCTCTGAAAAAGTGGAAATGGAATTTCTGATTAACGAGAAAGGTAAAGAAGAAGTACGACCAGCGACTATTACGGTTGAAGGTTATTATTCCGGCCCGTTCAAATTGATTGGTCCTCCAGGCTGGGTCTCTTCAAAAATGACCATGAATTTCAGTACATTTTCCGCTGAGAAGGGGAAAAAAGCTAAAATTTCAATGTATGTTAAGGATAACAAAGGGCCTGTCATCGAAATAAAAGAAGTGGTCAGCACCCCCGACTTCCTGAAAGTGACGCTACAAAAGGATGAAAAATTCCAGGAGAAAGGCCGTGAGCGGTATAATTTGATCATCGAAGTGCCGCCCGGTGCGACGCCTTCTCAATTTTACAAAGGAAATCCTGCGACCATCAAGGTAGTGACCAATAACCCAATCGTTGGTACAATGAATATCCGCGTCCAGATGGTTTCTTTTTGATTGTTAGTGTCGAATTTTCGAATTAATACTGAACGTTTTTCATCGCTTTTCGCTTACGAAGTACAGAAAAACGTTACACATCAATTGCTGCTTGCAGCATTAGTTGTACAAAGGATTGTCTTTCCATGCTAAAAGCTCTTATTGAATCCCGTTTT
>JAJRTM010000143.1 GCA_024278285.1 Planctomycetota bacterium | reverse complement strand
TTGTTTTCTGCAATCTGCCCTGGCTCGACCGATAATTTCCAGTAAGCAGCAATGAGCAGCATTAATAATACCGCCGATGAACAGACTACAATCAAGCGAGGACGCATTAAAAACCTCACATCCTAAAAAATGGCAGCAATGTAGGGTGTGCTGTGCACACCAATTGGGACTCACAACTTATGGAAATAGTTGCCATTGTAACATTCTCAACTCTATACGCGTGGTACGCACAGCGTACCCTACTTGCTCGCCTGCTCACTTGCTTGTTTCCATTGCTGCGGTAGTGGTATCGAGTTGAACGATGACTGCGGGGCGACGTTTTTCTGCGAACGAGAGTGCTGCGGTGGGGCATGCTTTGATGCACTCGGCTGCCACTTTGGTTAATCCTTCATCCATTTTCCCTTCGAACGGAACGGTCACTTCGACATCGAAACCGCGACCGACAAAGGCTAGCCCCAACGGTTCACTTGCCGCTTCTGCAATTTTGATACACAACTCGCACTTGATACATTTTCCCGGCTCGAACAGCACCGACGATTCTCGTCCGACAACTTCGTACGAACGGCGTTCTCGCGGGAAGCGGTTGGGGTTCGCCCCATAAACCTCGCACCAATGTTCGAGTTTGCAACTCCCATGACTGGAACAGGTGCAGTCAAAACAACGGCTCGATTGTTCGGCGGCTTCGCCCTTTTCGTAGTCCGTTCCAAGCTCCGGAACAGCACGATCAACAGTTGTCGAACCAGCCAGGAATTCGTCAATCTCACCCGATGCGACACGACCGATCCGCGATGAAAATTCGTAGCCGAGACCAAGCTTCTTTTTTCCCGAGACGAACTGATCGATCACAAAGGCAGCTTCTTTTCCATCAGCCGCACTTCGTACAACCAGCCCTTTGCCCCGCAAGGCGTTGCCTGCTGCAAAAACAGATCGACGGTTTGTGGAGTAGGTCTCCTTATCAACATCAATCCCTTTGCGAGCAGCCCGTAAACCAAGAGCTTCAACCTGCTCTTTCGAGACCTTGCCGATTGCCAGTAAAACAGCATCGAATTCATCGCAAAGATCGACAAGTTGCTCTTTTTCATTGATCGCTGTTTCGGTTCTCAGTTCGATGCCCAGACGAACAATCTGGTTGATCTCTGCATCCAGGATGTTTCGTGGCAGGTCTTGTTCACTTTCTTCAATACGAAGTCGCCCGCCGAGTTTCTCCCGTGCTTCGATCAACGTACAGGCGTGCCCAGCTCGCCGAAGGTAATAAACAGCCGCCAATCCAGCCGGACCGGAACCGACCACCGCAACACTTTTGCCGCTGTCCGGTTTGCAGGGAGGCAGGTAAGGGTTATCGGTTGCCAGATCTTCATCGGCTACGAAGCGTTTGAGATCACAGATAGCAACCGGACCATCTGCCCCTTTGCGACGGCAACCTTTTTCGCACGGCTTCGGGCAGACTCGCCCCAGAATCGCAGGGATGGCGATATCCTCTTTGACGGTGACGATCGCATCCCGCAGTTCCTCATCGCCAATCTGCTGCAGCATCAACGGAATATCCATGTGTGCCGGGCAGGCAAAATCGCAGGGCGCCCGACAATCACCAACGTGCTCACTCATCAACAGTTCCAGAGCAGTGCGGCGGACCGTGGCGACCTCTTCGGTTTCGCAATCGATTTCCATCCCTTCAACAACTTTGGTTCCACAGGCAGGAATCAATCTTCCCGAACGGCTATCTTTAACTGTGCAAACCTGACAGGAAGTAGACGGCTCGTAACCCTTGAGATAGCAGAGCGTCGGGATTTCGATTCCGACTTTCTCGGCCGCTTCAATGAGGTTGCTTCCGGCCGGAACTTCCACTTCCTGATTGTCTATTTTGATTTTAACCACTGATCGTAACCTTAAAATTAACCAGGTAGGGTACGCTGTGCGTACCAGATGGTGTTGGCTCTCTCGTTCCCAAGGTCTTCCTTGAGGACGAGAAAGAGTGATGAAAATTTTGGACCTTCATGGCACGCGATGGTCCGCAATAGCGGACCCTACGGTTGCTGATGGTCACCTTATTTCGGATCCGAGGCGATGAAGACGGCGTCTTCAGGACAAACCTGGTAACACGTATCACATCGCGTACAGAGATCCATATTGATTGTATGTTGTTTGTAGGGAGTCATCGGGATGGCATCGACTGGGCAGTGCTGGGAGCAAAGCGTGCAGCCGATGCAGGCATCGTTAATACGGTAATCGATCAGTTCGGTACACTTGCCGGCTGGACAATACCCGGCAATATGGGCTTCGTACTCTTCCCGGAAGTATTTCAGGGTGGAAAGGACCGGGTTGGGAGCGGTTTTTCCCAGACCGCAAATGCTTCCCGCACCGACCATTTTCGAGAGTTCTTCGAGTTGTTCTAAATCTCCCTTACGGCCTTTGCCGATACAAAGACGCTCAAGAATATCGAGCAGCCGTTTTGTGCCAACGCGACAGAAAGTACATTTTCCGCAAGACTGATCCTGTGTGAATTTGAGGAAATAGCGAGCGATATCGACCATACAGTCGGCATCATCCAGAACAACCAGACCGCCGCTTCCCATAATCGCCCCGACGGCTGCCAGCGATTCGTAGTCAATCGGAGTATCCGCCAACTCGGCAGGTACGCAACCACCCGAAGGACCACCAATTTGCACCGCTTTGAACTGGCGACCTTCTTCAACTCCGCCGCCAATTTCTTCTACAACCTGACGAATCGTCACGCCCATCGGGACTTCGATCAGCCCGCCATTTTTGATTTTTCCCGCCAACGCAAAGACCTTGGTTCCTTTACTCTTCTCGGTGCCAAGCTTGGCAAATTCGCTGCCGCCGTGTCTGATGATCCAGGAAATCATTGAAAATGTTTCGACGTTGTTGATTAACGTTGGTTTTTCCCAAAGACCACTTTCTGCAGGGAAAGGAGGCCGCAGTCGTGGACTGCCGCGATGCCCTTCAAGCGAATGAATCAGCGCCGTTTCTTCGCCGCAAATGAACGCGCCGGCTCCCTCTCGAACTTCAAGCTTGAAGCTGAACTGACTCCCCATAACCGAATCGCCCAGGATGCCTCGTTTTTCGCATTCAGTAATCGCTGCCCTAATCCGCTTCACTGCCAAAGGGTACTCGGCACGGATGTAAAAAATCCCTTCATTCGAACCGACCGTCAAAGCAGCAATCGCCATCCCTTCAATGACCCGAAACGGAATCGATTCTAATAACACACGGTCCATAAACGCACCGGGGTCCCCTTCATCTCCGTTACAGATGACATATTTTTTGGGATTTTCCTGACTGCGAACCGCTCGCCATTTGAGGTGAGTCGGAAATCCACCTCCCCCACGGCCTCGTAATCCACTCGTCTCGATTTCATCGAGAATCTGCTCCGGTTCGAGCTCGTCCAGGCACTGTTTCAGGGCTTCAAATCCCTGGTAGCTGACGTATTCGTCGAAATCGAGCGGATTGAGTACATCAAGATGCTCCATCGCCAGATGTTTCTGCGGGCCAAGGAATGAGCAGATCGAATCGTCGCGGGTCTCTTCAGAATATTTTTCAAGATGCTCTTCAAGAACGTCTTTATCTTCGTTCGTATGAAAGCGATCAATCAGTTTCGAAACCGCGTATTTCATCGGTCGAAAAAAGCCTCTTGGCTTGATATGTTTCAGGACAATGCTGCGGGCCATTTCCGGTTGCACGTGAGTGTAAACCTGCGTGCTTCCATCGGGAGAGATCAGTTCGACAAGCGGCGTTTTGTGACAAATCCCCGTACAGCCAACTTGTTTAACAAAACCTAAACCACCGGTTTCATCGAGCACATCGCTGAACGCATCGTGAACCCGGTCGCTTCCCAGAGCAAGGCAACACGAGCCGAGTCCAATTCGAACTTCCGTTGTCCCGGGGCCGGTCGGTTGAGTGATCGGGCGGTGGATCGCAGGTTTTGAAACGTATCTGGCCTGATCGAATTGCTCGACAACCTGTGGAGCCTTCTGTGATGTGATATGCCCAAAGGTGGCATCATCAATTTGCACAACCGGACCAAGAGTGCAGCATCCCACGCAGGCAACTTTTTGTACGGTGAATTCGCCTTCAAGATCGGTATCTTCATGCGGAGCAAGGTTGAGATGAAGCCGGATCGCGTC
>JAJRTM010000142.1 GCA_024278285.1 Planctomycetota bacterium | reverse complement strand
GAAAACGTAATGGATCTGATGTAGCTTTTGTCATGGTGAACCTCGTTGGCTTGCTTCTTCCGAAGCTTGGGTTGCGGAACCTCCATTGTATCAATGGGTTACGCGGGGTTCACCTCTTTTTATGAATTATTCAGGATAGGTGCTATTGAAAAGGCATTGGGTATAGAGGCAAAGAAAAATTATATGCCTTTGCAAGATGGTGATGTCCCGGCCACCTTTGCAAATGTAGAAGATCTTGAGCGGGATGTGGGTTATAAACCTGATACTCCTGTGGAAGCAGGCGTTGCAAGGTTTGTCGATTGGTACAGAACGTATTATCAGGTTTGATTTTTAGTGTTATTATGCGGTGGCCAAGGTGTTGAGTGGAAAAAACTCACCAGTGGTCAAACATGAACTTGGAGAAATGCCTCATGCAAAGCAAATATTTTGATTACGTATGATTGTCGTGGCTGGTCCCAATGGGGCAGGAAACCTCGATTGCCGAACAGCTACTACGGCACGAGTGGATGGGCGGCTGCGAATATGTAAATCCCGATTTTATAATGTATATACAATGTTGACACGTTAAAAGTATCAATTACGATTCTCAATGTGAAAATTCATCAGAGGTGAATATTATGAGAGCAAAGATTCAAAAATGGGGAAATAGCCTTGCGGTAAGGTTGCCTAAGGCGATTACGGAAAAGGCGGGCCTTGTCATCGAAGATGAAGTTGATATTGATGTTGAAGATACAGGCAAGGTGGTTCTTCTTCCTCATATCAGGAAGGAGTACAGGCTTGAGGAATTACTGACTGGCATTACCCCGTCCAATCTTCATGGTGAAATAGATTTTGGCGAGCCCTATGGGCGGGAAGCGCTTTAACCCGGATTACTCATGAATCGATGTGATGATCGCGCCGGACCTTTGTTCGCAACGGCTTTTTTCGAAGAAGGCCGTAGCAGTGTTTACGGACGCCTGAGAAGAAATTCGTTGCGGATAAAGGAACAAGCGAGGGCGCAGCATATTTATGAGTAATCCGGGTTAATGGCAAGGCGTTATATTCCGGACAGGGGTGATATTGTCTGGCTACAATTTAATCCGCAAACAGGCCATGAACAGGCCGGGCATAGACCGGCTCTGGTGTTGTCTCCGGCCGCATATAATGAAAAAACGGGCCTGATGCTTTGCTGTCCCATGACCAGCAGGATGAAGGGCTATCCATTTGAAGTGAGGTTTCCCGCCGCATCGTCAGAGACTGGCGTTGTGCTAGCTGATCAGGTTAAAAGTCTGGATTGGCAATCAAGGAAGGCAAAACGTAAAGGGAAAGCGCCAAAAGAAGTGGTGACGGAAACCCTTGCCAAGGTGCATGCACTTTTGCCTTTTGAGAGAGTCGGTTGAAAGCTGTAGGAACCGAAAACTTCTTATCATGCCTGTTTTGGGGCTGAAATGGGATGTCTAAGCATGGATAACGGGGCGTATTTTGATGGAAATTCAGAAGAATCAACATATTAGCGTGGACCGACCCCGGCGAAGAAAGAAAGGCGCCTTGATTCTTGCGTAATCAGTGTTCATCTGTGTGAATCAGTGGCTAACATGTTTTTCGATTTACCGATGAATAACTCAACAACTCATGCCTGGCACCGGCATTTGTTCGGTAGTGATTAAGAGCGGTTGGCAGTGGTCAGTGATCAGTTTTTCTACGAACTGAATACTGCAATCGCCATCAGAAATAAGTTTGAGCTTGACTGTATGGAGTAAAAAAGTTGATGATTTTTTTGGGAGAGTCCATATCGTTATGGGAATGATAGATATCGAAGAAATCCACGCGAATATTTCAAATGCGGCCGACAAGTTGCATGCAAGAGAGGCTTGGTTGTTTGGATCCTACGCACGCGGGGAAGCATCCGAAGGCTCAGATGTCGATATTTTATTTGTAGTAGATAACGAATCATCGCATCTGAATCTTATTCGATCAGCACGGAGACTTATGCGAGGTTGGCATGTTCCAAAAGATATTCTGGTATATCGGCATGATGAATTTCAGGACTGGCAAAAGGTCGTTGGCTCTCTTTGTTATCGAGTGAAAGAAGAGGGTGTGCAGCTATATGAAGCATGATAAAGAAGCTCTTGTTGCATCTTGGAAGCGACGTAGTTGTCAGGATTTGAAAGCAGCAAAAGTATTAATCAGCGAAGATGGCATGCGGGAAACAACACTGTTTCATTTGCAACAATCAATTGAAAAGGCTCTGAAAGCATATCTTATCTGGCGCGTTGTAAATTTCCCCCATACCCATGATCTTGAAGTGCTGGTTGACCTTGCCCGAGAACAAGATGCTGATTTTGATCAACTGGATTCAGTTACAGCCATGACTGATTTTGCAGTCGCCGGGCGATATCCTGAGTCAGATCAATGGATTGATGATTGTGATCCATCTGAATGGATGGCGATTGTCCAGCAAGCTTGTGATTTTGTTTGGCGGAAAATGGAAGCATGATTGCTATGGCTATGAGAAACGGGACAAGAAAATCCATATCAGTAAAAAAAAGTGGAAGGTCACGAAGATCGGATACGCTTCATGGAAAGAAAGGTGGCTTGATTCTTGCGTAATC
This sequence comes from Planctomycetota bacterium, assembly GCA_024278285.1. Classification (GTDB taxonomy): domain Bacteria; phylum Planctomycetota; class Planctomycetia; order Planctomycetales; family Planctomycetaceae; genus Rubinisphaera. The sequence goes on along the minus strand of JAJRTM010000142.1, from coordinate 1,774 downwards.
TGTGTTCATCTGTGTGAATCAGTGGCTAGCATGTTTTTCGATTTACCGATGAATAACTCAACAACTCATGCCTGGCACCGTCATGGCACCGTCAATACATGAGTGTGCTCAAGATGAAAAAGGGTAGCGTTCCGAATGGCGGGGAGATCAATAGAATGCGTATGAAGAACGGATTTCGACTTTGGAACGGAAGGTTGCCTGATTCTGGAGATTGTTTGATCCGTTTGCTCGGTAACAGAATGAAACACCTAAATGTCAAACCAGACACGGGGGGCACAGGCGACAGGCGATGGGGGATAATTTAAGTGTATTTCGACAGCTGTCACCGTAATCTTCGGAGAAAAAAGTGCAAAGTATAGGCTTGCCCCCCTCTTGTTCGTTACAGATCATCGATTTATAGTCTATACTCAGATCAATGATTCAAAAGGGGAATGTCGGACAATGATAAATCATGAATTTGAACGAATCGGTGGGAGTGGAACAAGGAAAAGGGCCCTTTAGCAATATTGGATAGCTATTTCATGGGGCAAGAGGGTTTTGAACGAGGGAGTACAGCTGAATTTCATCAATTTGTAGTTATTTCCAAGGCTTACTGTGCCGAAGTTCGGTCACAGTTGTATACTGCATTTGATGTTGGCTATCTCAGTGAAGATCAATTCAAACAAGCTCAGGCTCTTGCCGGGGAAGTTTCCCGTATCATCGGTGGTCTGCGCGCCGCACTTCAAAGAAAAAAGGAAAGCAACCAATGACTCACCACTCATCGCTCAGTACTAACCCTTCTCATTGCTCGGCACTCAGTACTATGTTTACTCTCATAGAGATTTCTGCTTAATGATTGCAATGGACTTGAGCAGTGCGATAATCACCGGGCATGTACGATCACAAATGGAAAGGCGGCAACTACCGAACAAGACTTGCGTCAGTTATTGAATGATCCGGAAGAAATATTTTCCGTGCGAGAGGGGAGAATCGTGGTGCAAGGGATGAGCGGCGGCGATTATCTTCTGAGGGTGTTTGTGGATGTTGATCGCCATCCACCAGAAGTGGTAACGAGTTACCGAACGAGCAATATCGGTAAATACAGGAGATGATGATGAAAGCAATTTATGATTCGAAAACAGATACGCTTATACTGGAATTCAAATCGGGTGCTGTTGTTGAAAGTGATGAAGATAAGCCGGGAACCATTCTCGATTACGATGCTGAAGGGAATATCGTTAGCATGGAAATATTGGATGCATCCAAGCGCATGGAAGATGCGCGCAGTATGCAATTTAAGGTCGCGGCGTAATGATTCTCATTGCTCAACACTGCTTCTTCCTCTTCTGTCCATTCAGGACAAGGGCGAGCAGAAAGCGCTGATGCAAAAGAGCGGGGAGCTGATCGCCGAGATTCTCGATGATGATCTGGCGGTGACGGATTGATTCGGGGCATCCATGCCCCTACCCTGTCGGGCGTGCTAAAGCACGTCCAAACGACTGTCCTGCCTTTTTGTGTGAAACTTCAATCGAGTTGAACTTCGCCGTTTTAAAGTTTAAGCACACCGTAAAGAAGAAAAAGATATGAGTGAGGAAGCTATGGGGAAAGGTGAAGGGTGAAAAGTGAAGTGAAAACCGGGTGTACAGCTTGCTTATGAGATATACTCGAATCTGGTGTATGGCATAACTAATCAGGTGGCGTATCCTGCTGGTGCGAGCAAGCAACCAGCAAGGAGGATACGCCATGAGCGAAGATACGATAATAGGGCTGCAAACACCAGGCTCATTACCTCGGG
>JAJRTM010000141.1 GCA_024278285.1 Planctomycetota bacterium | reverse complement strand
GTGTTGATTTTTATAAACGCAATGCAGAATAGAACTTGTTGACCTATGATTCTAAAAGTAAACAATACTGGAAGGGGTCTGCGCCGAGTTTGCACTGCACAATTGGCACAATGCTCAAAAACAGAACTTGAAAGAAGGAAAGAGGTCTTGGAAGCGATCTGGAGAGGTTCTCTTGATTGGTTTCTACAGAACGGAAAACTGTTTATCGTATGAAAGTAACGTCTTCACAAATTGGATTTATTATTTTCCTGTTTGCCAATGCGACGATTTATATTCGTCCGTGGGAAATTCTTCCTGCATTGGCTGGTGTGCAAATTTACGTCTATCTGATATTGCTCTCGGCGTTGTTTTCTTACAAGCAAATTCAGACGCATCTTTCCAAAGCGTCGCTTCTGGGACAGCCGATCACTTTGTGTGTGCTCGGTATCTTTGCAGCGGTCGGTATTTCGCACATTTCAAACGGTTACCTGGGCGGGGCAACCAAGGGAATGTTCTCGATGTTCAAGACCGTGGTCTATTATTTGGTTTTGGTCTCGACTGTTAACACGCCGAAACGGTTACAGGTTTTTGTTGTCAGTTTGATATTATGTGGCACAATTTGTATCGCGATTAGCGTGGGTGATTACCACGATTTACTTCAGATAGAATCATTGACACATATTAAGGAGCGAATTGGTTATTTACCGGGAGGAAAGGAAATTTTCCTGATCCGTCTATGCGGAATTGGAATGTTTCATGACCCGAATGACCTATCCCTGTTAATTATTACGACCGGAGTTTTAAGTTTATCGCAATTAGCAGATCGTAGTTGGGGAATGAGCCGCGTACTTTGGGTAATTCCGTTTCCAATTTTAATGCTTGCAATGTGGGATACGCATTCGCGTGGTGGTCTCATTGCAGCCGGTGCAGCGACGATGGCGTTTTTAATGATGAAATACGGTCGAACTTTTGCGCTCGCAGCCGTTGGGTTGGGGGTGCTAGTTGCACCGCTGGCGCTCGGGCGAATGGCGAGTATGGATGTTTCGAGCGGAACCGGACAACAGCGGATTCGTTTATGGGCCGAAGGTTTTGCTGCGATTCAGTCGCCAAAAATACTTTTCGGGATTGGCGAAGGGATGTATCAGGATTTAGCGAATTACGTGGCTCATAATTCGTATGTGCATGCGTTTGTTGAGTTAGGTTTATTCGGCGGAACATTTTTTGTCGGTTGTTTTTTCTTTGCAGGTTACGGGTTGTATCGCCTGAAAGTTGATCGCGATAAAATTTACGACAACTCTTTGATTCATTTCCAGCCGTACCTGGCGGCTGTGATTGCGGCGTGGTGTGCGGGTTTTTTGTCGTTGTCTCGCTGTTATCCAACACCCACATATACGATAGTAGGAATGTCGGCTGCCTATCTGAATTTGGTCGGCATTTATTTGTACCCGATGCGTCCTGTTTTATCACTCGATAAACAACTCTTCCATAAATGGATCGCCTGTAGTGCGTTAGTCTTTATTGCGATGTTTGCAGCGACGAAAATGTTTGCAAGATTCGGTTAAGAAGGTTTCTTTGTGTCCGTAAAAATCAATGTCCTGATCAGTTGGATGGCTCATGCGGTGACGCTGGGGATCGGTTTCTTTTTGATGCCGTATATCCTGCTTACTGTGGGGGACGGTACGTACGGAACGTGGCTGTTTCTCAATTCCATCGCAGGACAAACCGGGCTGCTGTATCTCGGTTTTGGAAACGCAATCTCTCGCTTCACTTCGAAATATCAGGCCGAACGAAACTGGGGCGAACTGAATCGCACGGCTAGTTGCATCACTTCGGTTTACATCGGCTCTGCCTGTGTGGCGATGTTGCTGGGCTCTGTGTTTGCGCTGATTGCCCCATCAATTTACGATTGGCCCGGGCAATCAATTACCGAAGTGCAGATAGCGATTTTACTGCTTGCATTGAACGCTGCTGTTTCGATTGGCGGAAGTTCTTTTGGCGGGCTTTTGATGGGGATTCAGCGGTTCGATATCGAACGGGGGATCGTTATCGTTGTGAATGTATTCCGGTTACTGTTGACGCTGTTGTTTTTGAAATCGTCTTATGGGTTGGTGACTTTAGCGAGCATTTTTCTGGCACTGACGGTTATCGAAAATGTCGCGATGGCGGTGATGGCGTTTCGCCTCATCCCGACGCTCAAAATGCGATTCAGCGATTTGAAAAGTAGTGTTTACAAAAAATGTTTCTCGTTCAGCCTGTTTACGTTTTTATCTTTGATCGCAGAACAGATTATTTACATGACCGACACCATTATCATCGGTTACTTTCTGGGTCCGGTTGCAGTCGTTCCTTATTATATTGCGTTTCGATTATGCGATATGGTCCGAATTCCGGTGTTGCAAATTGGTTATGTTTTCCTGCCCAAAGCAGGGCAACTGCATTCGATGAAGAAGTATGACCACTTGCGTAAAATGATCAGCAAGGGATTTGGGATTGCGTTTCTTCTTGTTTGCTCTGCGTTTATTGGTGCCTGTTTTTTTAGCGATTTAATGATTCGTGTCTGGATTGGAAACGGGTATGCAGAAAGTTACATCATTGTGCTGATTCTGCTGGGGGGGCAATTAGTCGCCTTGCCCACGCACATTTTGCGACACGCTTTGATTGGCACCGGTTATGTTCGTATTCCTGCGATTCTTTATCTGGTGGAAGCGAGCGCTAACTTGGTGATTTCGTTAAGCCTGCTTCCTTACTGGGGAATTTATGGCGTTGCAGTGGGAACACTTTTGCCGTTGGTCATTATTGAACTTGGCCTGGTGATGCCGATTGCGATGAGGCAATTGAAATTATCGCTTCGAGAACTTTTCACTGAAGGATTTCGGCCTCAATTGTTACCGCTGGGAATGATTCTGGTTTATTCAATGATTGTTTCCCAGTATACATTACAGGATAACTGGTTCACCGTTATCGGGATTGCATCGGGGGCAGTTTTCGTTTTACTGCTGGGGATTGGAGTTTCCCATTGGAAAAAAAAAGTAAACAGGATTGAGAAATTACAGGAAGCAACCGCAGTGAATTAGTTTTATCCCGTAGGGTGCGTCGTGACGCACCAATTGAATCGTTGAGTAAATAAGTTGAGTAAATAAAAGGTGCGTCACGATGCACCCTACGTGTTATTATACAAAACAGGGAGGGTGACATGCAGCGTGTCACTTGTGATCACAATCTGAAACGCGATATTGCTTCTGAGTCATCAGAAAGTTTGCGAGAGGATTGCGCCCCTGTAGCAAACGAAATTCGATTGCAATCGTTCGATGCCAGTCAGCGTGAAGCCGTTCTTGAAATCTGGCGAGAACTTCAGCAAAAACTAGGTTCGACATCGCTGATGTGCAGTGCAGACTGGACCGAAATCTGGCTCAAGCATTATCACGACAGCCTCACGGTTCAATTTGTTGTCGGTTATCATCAGGAACAAGTTTGCGGCGTCTGTTTATTGAGCGGATCGAAACATCATCGCATTGGTCCGGTAACAGTTCGAACATTGCACATGGGTACCGCAGGAGAATTGCATGGGGAATCTGTTTGTGTTGAATACAATGATATTCTTTGTGAGCCGCGATACCGAAATGAATTTGTCAGCGAGTTGCAGAAACTGATTCTGGAGCAAGGAGACTGGGATCAATTTCGGCTCGATGGTATCGATACAGAAGTAAACAAAACCTGGCCATTATTCGAGGAAAGCGATTCAGGATCATCAGAAATAACAATTCAAACGCGAGTTCGTGATAGTCGTTATTTTGATTTGAAACATTGCAGAGCCGAAGGGGGTGATATTCTTTCGCTGCTCGGAAAAAGCACTCGTTCCAACATCAGGCGGCGAATTAAAAAGCTGGGCGAGATCAACATCGAATGGGCTGAAACAACCGGGCAGGCTGAGGATATCTTTACAGAGTTGATCGATTTGCATCAGGCTCGCTGGGAAAAAGAGGGACTGCCGGGTGCGTTTGCGAGCAGTCGATTCAGGGGGTTTCAGAAAGATCTCATCACTCAATTGGTTCCGCAACAAAAGGTGGTTCTTTGCAGAATGAAAGCGGGTTCACAAACGGTCGGCTGTTTGTATTTGTTGGTCGATCAAAATCGATTGCTCGATTACGTTTCCGGCTTGGCCAGTTTCGAAGAAGTTCCCAGCTCCGGGCTTATATCGCATTATCTTTGTATGAACGAAGCAATGCAGCGCGGTTACGATGCGTATGATTTTCTGGTGGGCGAAAAACGACATAAGGAAAATCTGGGGAAGTCAGCCAATCAATTGCAATGGGTTGTTTGTGAACGAAACCGAACGATCTTTCGATTACGCAACATCGCCCGGAAAGCGAAGCATCTTGCCAAACGAATTGTGAGGAGACCATGACACAATCACATACCGTTTATCATCAACCTGCTGAATCCGCTGCAGGAACAACGCAAGCTGATTCTGCGCATCAAACAAGTGGAGTGGGGCGGTTGTCGGAAAAAATTCGTGTTTGTCATGTCAGTATGTGTCTCACAACCGGCGGTTTGGAACGCCTGCTTGTTGAGTTCGCCAAGCGGACCAATCCCGAACAATACGAACTGCAATTTGCTGTCTTGGGGGATGTCGGACAGCCTGCAGAAGATATCAAATCGCTCGGCAAAACGGTTACACAAATTAATACAGGGAAGCCGGGGCGTTGGTCTCAATTTTCGAACTTGCGAAAACTGTTTGTTGAACAGCGGATTGATATTGTTCATTCGCATAACACGTATGCCCACTTTTACGCCAGCATCGCAGGCTATCTCGCAGGAGTGCCCGTTATTTTGAATACGCAGCATGGTCGAGGTTGTGGTAACAGCTTAAAGCAACGGGGACATTTTCTGCTTGCCAACCGGCTCGCTCATCAAATTCTGGCTGTTTCTGAAGATAGTGCGAGAATTTGTCAAAAGCAGGATCCGCTCAGCCGTTCGAAAATTACTGCACTGTGGAACGGGATTGACTTGGATCGTTT
>JAJRTM010000140.1 GCA_024278285.1 Planctomycetota bacterium | reverse complement strand
GCTAAAGCGTGATTGTGATAGAATCGAGAGAGAAGAAAAAGCCACGGATGAACACGGTTCTTCACGGATGTTTGATGAGTTTAAGTGTCAAATAAAAAGGCAGCCTGAAATTCCCTGAAAAAGCAATCATAAAACGTTCAGGCACAACAGGAAGGAATGAACCACAAAGATAAAAATAAATAAAAATCCACAGAGGTCACCGAGAGCACAGAGGAAAAGAAAAGCATAAACCCCAAGTCTGTTTTTTTCTGTGACTATAATTTAGAAAAATTATTTCACTGGAAAAATCAACTTCATGATTACTTCTCTGTTTTCTCGGCGAACTCTGTGGCTAACTTTTTTTCTTTATTTCATCTGTGAAAAATCCGTGTTCATCCGTGGCTATTTAACTTCTTGAAAACCAGGAAGCACGCAATTTCCGGATGGCCCATTTTGCATCTATTTTTTATAAATACTGATAGAGCCGTTATGATAGACCGTTTAAGAGAAGAACCAGTGACATTGAGCAGCCTTGAAGAAATTATTGATGAGTTTGACTTTCTTGACGATTCGGAAGCTCAAATCGAATACCTGATCGACCTCGGGCTTGATCTGCCTGCGATTGATCAGTCCCTCAAGACCGAACAATTTCTTGTGCATGGGTGTCAGAGTAATGTCTGGCTCGATGTTGAATTTGTCGGCAATCCTGCTTTGATGTTAGTAAAAGCAGAAAGTGATGCGATGATCGTCAACGGACTGGTGGCGTTATTGATGGCGATTTTCAATGGCAAAACGGCTGAGCAGGCTGTTGAGATTAACGTCCGAGAAATTTTTGACCGCCTCGGTCTGGATCGGCATCTGAGCCCGCAACGTAAAAACGGTCTCAACGGAATGGTGCAAAGAATTAAAGTAGCGGCTCGGCAGCAACTTACATAATTAGGTTCTTCATACTTTATAATAGCTGAAACATTTTACAGCCACGGATGAACACGGATTTTCACGGATCAATTCTCCTCAAGAAGCAAGGACGATATCAGAGACAGAAGAAAAACTGAAAATGAACTTCTCTTCTTGTTACCTTTGCGAGAAACTTTAGTCAGACAAATAGACGAATCTTCAATAGAAAAAGAGGAATGGGTTTGCAACAAGACGCAATGGAAAAAGAGAAATTTCAACTTCAACTGACATGAAAATGATTCTGTTGTGTGAGTGACATTTTTTTTGATCTGTGTTTGATCCGTGTAAATCCGTGGCTCTTTTTTCTTTTAGCCACTAAAATGTGGAAGAACCAATAATGAAAAGGCAATATCACACATGGCATCGCTGTCTCTTCCTACGGTTGAATCGATTCGCGAACAGTTTCCGATTCTTCAGCACCCCGATTCGCATGGTCGCGATGTTGTTTATCTCGATAACGGAGCTTCTACGCAAAAGCCGCAGTGTGTGATTGATAAAGAGGTCGAAGTCTACACAAAGTATTACGCCAACGCTTACCGCGGCGTTTATGAATTCGGGCAACGTATCGATGATGAACTCGAACTATCTCGTGAATCGGTACGCGACTTAATTGGTGCAGAATCGAAAGAGGAAATAATCTTCACCGCAGGGACAACGATGTCGCTGAACCTGCTGGCTTATGCCTGGGGAAGCCATGTCCTTGAACCGGGCGATGAAATCATTCTCAGCCGTATGGAGCATCATGCCAATATCGTTCCCTGGCAGTTAATCGCTCAAAAAACTGGGGCAACAATTCGTTATGTCCCGCTCGACGACCAATACCGGTTTGATGAGCAGGCTTTCGAGCAGATATTAAATTCGCGAACAAAGATTGTCAGTTTAACAGGAATGTCGAATGTTCTTGGAGCAACGATTCCTGTCTCGCAAGTTGCAGAGGCGGCTCATTCAGTCGGTGCGGTTTTTATTCTCGATGCGGCTCAGTCTGTTTTGCATCAACCAGCCGATGTGATGAAACAGGGGGTCGATTTCCTGGCATTTTCCGGTCACAAAATATACGGTCCCTCCGGCGTTGGTGTTCTGTATGGCAAGCAAGAGTTGCTCGAACAGATGCCTCCGTTTCTGGGCGGCGGGCACATGATTGATCAGGTTTTTGATGACCATTCCACCTGGGCGGCTGCCCCTGCCAAATTTGAAGCAGGGACGTTGCCGATTGCTCAGGCGATTGCGCTGCGACCTGCCATCGAATTCATCAAAGAAATTGATTTTGACTGGATCGAAAAGCACGAAAAAAAATTACTGATTCGAGCCACCGAGCAACTTCAGGAAATTCCCGGCCTGAAAATTTATGGCCCCGATGTTTCCGAAAAAGGGGCGATTGTCAGCTTCACTCTCGAAGGAGCCCATCCGCAAGACCTGGCGTTTTTGCTTAACCGGCATGGTGTTTGTGTTCGGCACGGTCATCACTGCGCGATGCCTTTGCATGAAATACTCGGCGTTTCTGCAACCGTCCGCGCCAGCTTTGGTCTCTACAATACTGTTGAAGAAGTTGATAAACTGACCGAAGCGATCCATCAGGCTCGCAAAAAATTGCGGCTTGCGTAATGGGGATCTCTATTTATTCAAAAAGGAGCACAGACATTCCTGTCTGTCCTGTTTGCAGAACTGAAGGCATGAAAGAAAAGGTTCCTGCGAAGAATTTGTGGGTAAGATTTGTTTTTTTCTGTTTTTTTAAGAGCCCCTCAGGATTCTGAACAACAAAGCCTGCTGGTGGCGATTGCCGACTTGTTCGGGCTGCGGGAAGCGTTGCAGCGGATACGATACGTTGCCGAGCTGTCGATTTGATTTCATTCCGTTGTGCCATCGCCTGCGATGGAATAGAAAAATTCTTTTAGCTCAACAGTTCTGGAATATAATCCGCCCCTGTCACTGGAGAGTCTACCAGGCTGACTTGTCGACCTTCATGGGGAGCAATCAGTTTACGGTGATTGATCCCCAAACTATGCAGCAGTGTTGCATGGTAATTATGTACGCTCACAATGTTTGAGACCGCCTGATAACCGATTTCATCAGTTTCACCATGAACGTAGCCCGATTTGAAACCACCCCCGGCAACCCATACAGAGAATCCGCGTGGATTATGATCGCGACCGTCCGCGCCTTCAGAAATCGGCTCACGACCAAACTCACCTCCCCACAGAACAACAGTTTCATCTAACAACCCACGCTGTTTCAAATCTTTTACCAACGCCGCGCTTGGCTGGTCGGTCATCTGACATAACTCTTTCAGACGCGAAACATTTTTATTATGCGTATCCCAGGGCTGCGACCCGTGGCAGATTTGAACGAAACGCACACCTCGTTCAACAAGTCTGCGAGCCAGCAGGCATCGTTTTGCATAATCGCGTGTTTTCGCATTGGGACTGTCCAGACCGTACATCTTCTGAATTTCCTGAGTCTCATCGGAAAAATCGAGCACTTCCGGTACTGCCAGTTGCATACGGGCAGCGGTCTCGAAATCTTTTATTCGAGCCTGCAGTTCGCTGTTTTCCGGATGCCTTATCTGGTGCATGCGATTCAACTGGTTCAAAAAATCCAATTGACCGGTCCTGGCTTGTGTTGTGAATCGGCGTGGAGTTTTCAGGTACTGAACCGGGGCTGATCCGGAACGGAAAGGAGTCCCCTGGTATTCTGCAGGCAACCATCCTGACGACCAGTTTCCGGCTCCATCGGTTGGATAGTTATTTTGTACCAAAGCAACATAAGCTGGCAGACTTTTGGTTTCTGCTCCCAAACCGTAAACGACCCAGGAACCAACAGCAGGCGAGCCGGGCAAAAATTGTCCGGTATTCATTAACCGAATCGCCGCAGAGTGATCACTCGCTTTGGTGACCATCGAACGGATCAGCGTCATGTCATCGACGATCGCTGCTGTGTGTGGCAGAAGTTCTGATAACTCAATACCGCTGCTTCCATGCTTTGCAAACTTAAAGGGCGAACCCAATATTCTTTTTGCTGAATTGGTGTTACGAAATTTCAGGTCTCCACTATATGTTTTTCCATGCAGCCTGTTGAGCATCGGCTTGGGGTCAAACATATCCACCTGACTTGGCCCCCCATGCTGGAACAGGCTGATGACCGCGTTCGCCTGAGTTGTTGGTAGAACGCTTTTTTCGGCTCCGTTTGCGGATTGTTCCCCCAGCAGATGCGTTATTGCTAACGTTCCCAGGCCACCAAGCGATTGCTTCAGAAATAGTCGGCGACTTAACTCATACAGATCAGGATTCATTTTTTCATACCACTATAAGGTTAACTTTTTTGTATTACTAACGTTAAAAGTTTGCGAACGGCTCGCAAAATTTTAGAAAAACAGTTTTTGGTTACGGCTATCAGAATGAACCAGCCGTGCTGGGTGTTTCTGAAATTTACCGCAACGCTCGATACCAAACGCGGTTCTCAAAACAAACCAGCCGTGCCAGGACTTTCCGAAAAATAAAATATCTGACTACTCCACATACAAAAAACCATTGGAAGCCAACAATGTTTGGCAAAAGTCGCTCCAGGCCCATTCCTTTTTTTTCGTTTGATAACGTTCCGCCTGTTTTGAAAGAAATAAGGCAGCCGCTTCGTGTTCCTGTGTCGTCGGGCTTCGTCCCCAGACTAATTGAAAGGCACGATCAATCCGTGCAGAGTCCTCTGATACTTCCTTTGCCAATCGATCAGCCATACTTTTGGCGCGATTAAGAATGAAGTCCGAATTGAGAAGACTCAAAGATTGCAAGGGGACCGTCGTGACATTGCGTCTGAGGCAATTCACGACCATCTTGGGCGAATCGAATGTTTGTAACAGCGTATGCTCTTGGGATCTACGATATTGCAGATACAGGCTTCGTCGGTGCGCCCCCTCGGTTTTCTCGTCTACATCGACTTCACCGTTCTGCAGTTTTCTGGTCGGAACATACGGCCCCCCCATTTTGTTATCGAGCTGTCCGGAAGCAGCCAGCATTGCATCTCGAATTGCTTCTGCATCGAGTCGTTTTACAGGGGCTCTCCATAACAGCCTATTCTCTGGATCAGTCATCTCTGCTTTACTGTTCGAGCTGCTTTTTTGTCTGTAAACACGAGAGAGTAAAATTCGGCGATGCATTGATTTTAAGTCCCAGCCGCTTTCAATAAAACCAGAAGCAAGAAATTCAAGCAGTTCCGGATGTGTGGGAGGCGAACCGGAGTAGCCGAGATTTTCACTCGTCACCGCAATCCCTTTACCAAAATATCGCTGCCAGACCCTGTTCATCGTAACCCTGGCCAATAATGCTGAAGCGCGAGACTCGGGTTGTGTCAGCCAGTTCGCAAAAGCGAGTCTTCTGCCCGTTGTCAACGCACCTTGTTTCTCGTCTGGTTTTGCAACTTCAAACCGATTCTGGCTGCCATTAAGAAAGGAGAACAGATTGGGCGTGACTGGTTCCCCCTTGTTGAAGTAACTGCCTCGGTTAAGCAAGCAGACTTCAGGTGCTTTATTGGAACGATCTGTGACCCAGGCAACTTTGCCGGGACGCATTCCCTGCAATTGCTCAATCTCATTGTTAATCGCCTCTATTTTTGATAGTCCTGCATCCCGGTTGCCGTTCAATTCTTTTCTTGATGCCTGCAACAGTTTGGCCGGTTGCCCCTGCGGACTTCTTTCTACGCGGATATTATCGACACTGAAATGAAATCCCTCGCCACGAAAAGCGAAGCCGATTCCTCCGCCTGCAAGCTGCTGCTCATCAACAATCATCGAGCGAACGACACGCGGTCGCCCCTGATGTTTTTCTTCCGGGAGACCATTGAGAACGTGTTCAATTTCAAACTTCCCCTCTCCAATATTCGTAACGCGCACTCCGCAGTTGTCTGCGGTAAAGTAACCTCGAAAACGCTGACCTGTTTGCCCTCGTTTCCCTCCTTTTTGGAACGAATTAAGAACAATATCGATCCCGTATGCCGGGCTGGAATCAATTAAGACATTGCCGGTATAACCTTCTTTCTCTGAAGGTGAAGCAGCAATCAGAAAACCAAAGCGTTCCAGTTTATCTTTGACTCGTCGCGAGCCATCCACAATATCAAAAGTAACCTGTATCCATTCGCCCGGTTTCTCAGCGGTCCAGTCAAATTGCTGACGACTGACAATCCAGGTGAACCGACTCGGCTTGGCATCCTCCATAACCAGAAGTCCCTGCTTCACGAAAGCTTTAATATCGCCACTCTCACCAAATTCGACTTGCGGGGATTCCGAGGTGGGCGGCTGACTACTCCATTGTTTTTTCAGTTCATCGGTACCACCACTAAAATCTGCCTGCCATAACAATTCGCTTTCAGAACGAGAATTCTTTTCCCAGACAGAAAAGGATTCTTTTTGTGCAACCAATCGTTGCTCCGCTTTTTTTACTTTGGTTTTCCAGGCTTCAATTTTCTCACGTGGTGCCGTATCAACCCAGCGATTCTTCGGCGTGACCCAATTTTCAATATCAAATGCAGGATAAAAAATGGACTGAAATTCGTAATACTCTCGCTGTGTCATCGGTTCAAATTTATGATCATGACACTGGGCACATTTAATCGTCAGCCCCATCAAAGACGAACAGACAATCTGCATGGTTCCTTCAAGAGTCGCATACCGTGTGGTAATGCGTTCTTTAGGCGTTCCCATGTTTCGGTCGGTGCCATCTTCACTATTACGCAGGTAGTGTGTCGCGATCAGCATTTCAACCTGACTGGGAGTCAGCTCAATTCCCGGACGGTAACCGGATAATTCATCTCCAGCCAATTGCTCTTTCACGAATTGATCAAAAGGTTTATTTTTGTTGTAGGAACTGACAACATAATCCCGGTACAGGTAAGCCAGGGGGCGTGGCTGATCGAAATCGATAAAATACCCATCGGAATCCGCATACCCTGCCACATCGAGCCAGTATCTTCCCCAACGTTCGCCGTAATGCTGCGATGCAAGATAATAATCAACCATCTTTTGATAAGCATCAGGCGAATCATCTTCAAGGTAAGAAAGCCTCTGCTGCATCGTTGGAGGCAACCCCGTTAAATCGAACGCAACGCGTC
>JAJRTM010000139.1 GCA_024278285.1 Planctomycetota bacterium | reverse complement strand
TTGTTACTTTTCTCATCATCAGTGCGGCTACAAACGTTGTTGCTTTCTTTAGTGATTATATGGAGTACCAATTACTTTCAGCTATTCAGGCGGACGGAGATTATACGCAAGAACAAATTGACGACAATGATCTGCGGCAAGGGGCAGTTGGCTTACTGCAAATTGCCGTCATGCTTATTACCGCAATTTTATTCTTAAAATGGACGTATCGAATTATCAACAATGCTTAGAGTGTCGATGGCTCAAGTTTGACAATTTCTCCCGGCTGGGGAATTGGTTATTATTTTGTTCCAATTGTCAGTCTCTGGAAGCCCTACCAGGCATTGCGTGATGCATACGATGTACTCATTTCAAAGTGTGCGGTGGAACGTAATCAACTGATGTTTTCACTCTGGTGGGCAGCTTGGCTTATCTCCTGCATTGCGGGGCAAACCGTGTTTAGGGTCTCTTTGCGGGCAGAAACCGTTGATGAACTCGTCGTAGCCACTTCAGTCGCATTGGGCTCTGATGCCTGGGATTTTTTGCTGGATTTAATAACAATCATACTGGTTATGCACGTCACCTATGCTTGCGTAGAATGTCATGAAAGCCGTAAATCACACGAGCAATTTTCCGGTGATCTCTACGAAGATGATGACTCGTTTGAGTAGTAATCGAAGCTCCATCCAGTGAGAAGCCTTCAAGCAGAATCACAGCGCGGCATAGCCGCAGGCCAAAAATTATGATTACCACTAAGGCACGAAGACGCAAAGAAGGTTTTTTTGGGAACTTTTTGTTTAACGGCAAGCCGAAGGCGACTGCGTAAACAGGTCTGCCTGATTTGAAGGTATCAAACCACGAATGAACGTCCATTAACGCGAATCATTTTCAGCCGTTGGAATCAGACATGTTTTTTTATTCTTTCTTGGTGCCTTTGAGCCTTGGTGGTAAAAAACCATAGAATAGACACCAACACTTAACCTGCAACTCTTATTGAAGTTATGTTTTCTAAAAGAAAAAACATGTGCAAGCGGCGTAAACTTTTAACGTTAGAATCATAGAATATTTGACACTTCCCGGGGAACAGTTATATGAGTTGGCATAAAACAGTTATTGTCTTCCTGATTCTTTTTGCCTGTTCCAACTGTTTTGCCTGGGAGGCTGAGCGAACGGTTCACACTTATAAAACAGAATTAGGCATTCAATTTGGAAGCTGGGGAGAATTGCCGAGTGAGCCTGCTGCAACGCTCATTATTTTAGCCAGCACAATCGATGAAACACTCGGAAGTGCTTACTTTCGCCAGTCTGGGAACGAGCTTAGTAAGCAAGGCTATTTATTGATCTCAATCGATCTTCCCTGTCATGGAAAGCAGTATCGTTCGGGCGAACCAAAGGGGCTGGCAGGTTGGCCTTATCGATGTTTGCAGGATGAGAACTTTGTCGATGAAACGAACAAGCGACTTTCAGGGATTCTGGATTATTTGATCAAGCAGGGACACACCGATCCACAGAAAATTGCGATTTGCGGAACGTCGCGCGGCGGTTATTTGGCATTACAGTTTGCTGCATTCGATCCACGAGTGAAAGCGGTCGCTGCTTTTGCGCCGGTAACAGATCTTGCGGCACTGAGAGAATTTCACGGCATCGAAAAAAATGAGCTGGTGCAATCTTTGGCGTTGATCAAACAAGTAGAAAACCTGGCAGGACGCCCCGTCTGGATTGTTATCGGAGATCGCGATAAACGAGTTGGCACCGATCACGCGATTTCGCTGGCTCGTCGTATTACGAATGCTTCACTCGCAAAAAAGATTGACAGTAAAGTAGAATTTCATGTCATCGCAGAGCCACTCGGGCATACCGTTCCGAAAGGTTCTGCAGGACAAGCTGCCGACTGGATTAGTCGGCAACTGAAAACGGACACCCCTGTTTCTAAAGATCGTGAATAATCAATGATGAAAATTCAACAACTCTATTCAACCAGTTTGATTCTCATTGCAGGACTCGCAATGTTTTTTCCCTGTAACCTTATTATGGGAGAGGATACGAATTCGTTAAAAATTTCGGTCGATGGTGGCCCGCTTGTTAATGAAGCGGTCTTGTTTTCTTTCGATGATCACGCAATCCCCTGGCGAAATAATTTGAAGTTAACGCCCGTTTCCGCGACAAAACATTCGGCGAACCCGGTGCTTCGTCGTGGAGCAGAAAACGCTCCCGATCATGGTCACGCCATTTTATACGGCAGCGTGTTGCACATCGGCGGAAAGTATCGCATGTGGTATTTAGGAATGTTTGAAACCGATTTGAAAAGTGGCCAGGCGCCGGGATGGTGGCGACCGATGTGCTATGCCGAAAGTGACGACGGAATTAAATGGACAAAGCCTGAATTGGGCCTTGTCGAATTTAAGGGGAACAAAAAAAATAACATTTGCCTGATCAACTCAACCGTTCCCTCTTTGGTAAAAGTTAATGACTTTCTTTCAGTTATTTACGAACCGAACGAACCAAACCCAAAGCATCGATATAAATGTGCTTACATTGCGCATCCCCCCTTTGATGATGTGCGAGGCGGACGAAGTGGAATTGGACCGGATGAACGCAGATGGACGGCTTTCATCTGCGCGACCAGTGCGGATGGTTTAACGTGGAATGTTGTGGGAGATCGCCCGATGAATGCGGGCGGGGAACGGTTTGAAGTTTCCAGCTTGTATCGATACGGGAACTTTTATTATGCGCATGGTCAACTCATTTCACCATGGGCAGGGCGAATGGATGGCAGCGATGTGGGTCGCGCGATGCTCTGTTATCGTTCTTCCGATTTCAAAAACTGGTCTCGGGCTAAAGCATTTTCTTTTGCAAGACCAGGGCAGTTAGTAGCAACGCCGGTGCACGGACAGCAAACACACATGGGAGCCGGCATGTGGAATCGGGGAAATGTAATTGTCGGGTTGTATGGCATGTGGCAGGATGCAGAAAAAAAACCTCAAGATGGTCGATACTGGAATCAGGGAGTCTCGGTTGATCTCGGGTTGATTGTCAGTAACAACGGAATCCATTTTCGAGAACCGGTCCCCGATTTCAAAGTGATTTCCCGAGGAAAAAAAGGGGATTGGGACTCCATCGCGCTGCTTCAAGGGCATGCGTTTGTCAATGTTGGCGATAAAACAATGATGTGGTATTCACATTGGGATACCGGCGGGAAATTACGAAATATGGAAATCGGCCTGGCAACGATGAGACGCGACGGATTCGGTTATCTGAGCCGAAAGTTTCCGGATTCATCCGCACATTTTGTGACGACAACATTTGAGGCACAAAACCAGGCGAAGTTGTTTATTAACGCCAACGATGTATCGAAGAGGACTCCGCTCATGATCGAATTGTACGACGAATTCGACAAGCCGATCCCTGCTTTTTCTGGTAAAAATGCGGCACAAATAACCGAATCGGGAACGCGCACTTCCATTGTATGGCCCACACAAAAAAACGCCGGATTGCCCCGCAAAAGAAAACTCTCGGCACGAGTAACCTATCCCAATTCGGGTGATCCCCAGGTCTATGCGATCTACATTGGAAAATAAAAAATGCCGATCAATACCGATTTTTTAATCAATCCAGCGTTGTAGTCTTTCCAGAATTTCTTCCAGTACGAAAATATCCGATTCGGGTCGCTTGCCGCTGTTGATGTGTGTTTCATCCGTTTCGATCCAGCCTCGCAGTTTCAAAAACTGGGCTGCGGAATGCTTGTAGGCTCCGGTCGGGACGCGGAAGGTGAAGAAGCCGAGGTATTGTAAGACGTCGTTCAGTTCATAGAATTCGTTGTTATCGGTTGCCCAGAAATGATCTCGCTTGGCGAATAAATCAGGGGCAAACGTCGAAAGACCGAGCAGGTAATCGGAACCGTATTTCACCATATCAATTGCCAGATCATTCCCCGTGAGAACACGGAATTCCGGGCGGATTTTGTCACGAATCTCCAGTCGATCCCACTCTGGCTGCCGATGCAGTGAGGAATGTTTCGCGCCAATGCACTCGGGAATTTGAATTAGTTCCTGATACAACTCCAGCGAATAAATTTTGCCAAGCGGAAGAAAAACCTTCCCGAGTTCAAAACCGATAAATTGATCACAATACCCAGCCAGTTGTTTATAGTTTTGCAGGATTTGACTATCCGAACCGTTCGTCAAACCGTAGGACTGAAAGATAACGGGAGTGCCGCCGAATTTTTCGATCAATTCCATTTCAGTGCGATACTCCTGCGCCCGAAAAGCATCACCAGGTTTATCCGCAACAAATGCCCCCGCAACGAATTCTTTGCCATTGATGAGTTTGCGAGTACGGTCCAATACATCCATTTTTGTTGCTGAATCAATCAAGTTGGCGTAGCCGGTATCCATATTGACGGCCGGGATTAACCCCGCGGCGATGGTTTTGGCCAGATGCGATTCAAATCCCTCCCAGTCAACTGCTCCCGTTTTCGTTAATGGAAGCAGGATCGCAGAATACCCTTTGATTTTTCGCGAGGGAATGATTTTTTCGTGAGGTTGCATCTTTTGTTTTGCCTTGAAAAACAGTTTTGTGTTGATTGGGATGTAATTCGATTATCCGTTGATCGCATTTGAGCAAGATCGTATCATTTTTCTCTGTTATGTTCCATTGTGCTTCTGTTTGTTTGGGCATCGATTAAAAAGATTACTATGGGGGGAAATGGCTATTGAGTCGGTTGCTATTATCGCAATGAATAGTTATATTTTCCGACTTGGTGAATTCCATGGAATAAAAATCGTTACTATCAGGTGGACTTACGGAATGGCAAAATCGACGCAACTTTGGCTTTCAGGTCGTGTTCCCAGTGGTTTTTGGGTGGATGTTAAGAACAGGCATGCGTATATGCGATGGCTTGCCAAGCGGCTTGGCTACAAAAAAAAAGAAGATTGGTACCAGATATCCAAACAGGATTTTCATTGTAATTTTGGTGGTGGAATGCTCGCCAATTTTTACGAAGACTCTCCTCAGCAGGCAGTCGTCGATTTCATTCCCAGCTATGACTGGAAAGAGTGGATATTTCGCAGTACACCACAAGGGTTTTGGAAGGCGAAAAAAAATCGCAAGGCGTATATGGACTGGCTTGGCGAGGAATTGGGTTTGAAATCGGTTGATGACTGGTACACGGTCAGCCGGGCTCATTTTCACACCAATCATGGAGGCGGTTTGCTGGCGAATTATTTTGGTGATTCCGTTTTTCGGGCACTTAGAGAATACGCACCGCGCAAACAATGGCAACCGTGGTGTTTTCATACCGTGCCGCAGGGGTTTTGGAAAGATGTCGATAACAGGCGTGCTTACTTTCGCTGGTTGGGAAAAGAAATCGGCTTTACCAAACAGTCTGACTGGTACAAATTAACCCGCAAGCATTTCTCAGATCATCACGGGGAATCACTTTTTGTGACCTATTATAACGGTTCGGTCTACAACGCCTTGGTTGATTATCGCCCTAAGCATAAGTGGAGCCGGGAGAAAATACGCGAAGCGAGAAAAAACTCATGAACTGGTGCTAATTAATCTTTCATAAAGCTGTTGGTATTGCGAAACAGTCTGTTCCCAACGGAATTGACTGCTGACTTTCTGGAATGCTTTCTCTGCATAACTGGTGCGTAGTTTGGGGTTCTGTGCCAATGTCGCTATCGCTTTAGATATTTCAGGTATATTGCCATTTGGAATAACCAAGCCGGATTGATGATCGGTAAGCAGTTCGTCAATTCCTTCTACATCGTAGGAAATGATTGGAAGTCGGGCAGCCATTGCTTCCAGAATGACATTGGGCATCCCCTCCCAGCGTGAAGGGAAAACGAACAGGTCTGCCGTTTTCATCAGCTCAGCAATATCGCTTCGCCTACCGAGTAGATGAACGCATCCTCGCAGATTCATTTTTTCAATCCGAGCTTCCATCTCAATTTTGAGTGGTCCTTCTCCCGCGATCATCCATTTCAAATGTGGGATTTGTTCTCGCAAGTTTTCTGCAACCGTTAGTAAATCAAAAATACCTTTTTGTTGATCAAGCCTGCCCACGAACAAGGCGATCAGAGTGTCGTCGTCACAATCAGGCAGTGATTTCCGGATGATTGGCGATGCGTTTGCAAAGCGTATCACATCGACACCATTGGGAATGACGACCATCTTTTCAGCGGGGATTCGCGTCATTTGAATGGTGAAATCTCGTACCGCCCGGCTGACACAGACATGCTTGCTGACCCATCGGTCTGTCCAGCGTTCGACGCGGTGATACCATTTCCCACGCCGTTCCGCGACGCGAATCCCGCTCACCACATGTTTAATTCTTGCAGAACGTGCAGCCATTCGCCCCAGTATGTTCGCATGAAACAGGTAGGTTTGTAAGATCGCAGGGTTGATGCGACGAAACTCTTTGACGAGCCGGGGGTAAATTGAAAACTGCCGTGAACTGGTTGCGTTCAAACAGGTGACCGGAATATCAGCCGATTGTAACCCATCAACCAGTTCCGTTTCTTTGCCCAATGTAATAACGAATGGCTCCCATCTTTCACGATCAAGCCGCGTCACAAGCTGCACCAACGCAAGTTCTGCACCGCCGGGATCAAGCTCGGTAATGCAAAATAGAATCGGAACGGGGGAATCAGGAGTCTCGGTCATTTTTATTTTTTGTATTACTAACGGTCATTTTCTTTTCGTCTTGCACAAATTTCCAACAAGTTTCAATTATTGGATACGGCTATCTCAACAAACCAGCGGTGCTGGGGAGTTCTTATCTGCACTCTTTCTTACTACCATGCCCGTCTCTGTGTCAGACTGTGATGAAGAAACCGTAGGTCAGGCTTTCCAGCCTGATGAATGTGGTTTCCATTATAATTGGGTTTTTGCTTGACCAGTGAACTCACATGATGAACGCGAAAGATTGACGCATGATGCCGTCAGGCTGGAAAGCCTGACCTACGAGTCTATCGTATTCTATATCTTACAAGGTAATTCTAACAACCAGGTAATAACTCTCTATGCCAGATTTGAATTTGATCGAATCCTACGATTACGAACTTCCTGAAGATTTAATTGCACAAACTCCTGCCGAGCAGCGTGACCAATCACGATTGATGGTGCTGGATCGGGAAACGGGAGAGATCGAACATCGAAAGTTTTGCGACCTTTTAGAATACCTTCGTCCTCACGATTGCCTCGTGTTGAATCAGACTCGCGTTGTACCTGCTCGGCTGCGAGGTGTACGGGATCAAACAGGCGGCAAATGGGAAGGGCTTTTTTTGAGTTTGCAGGCTGATAGAAGCTGGGAGATTTTGAGTAAAACCCGGGGTAAGTTACAGCCGGGCGAAAGAGTGACGGTGCATCCAGAGCCGCAAACTCAATCAGATAATAATGCAGGCGTTCAACTTGAGTTGATCGAAAAAGGGGAGCAGGGGCGTTGGAAAGTCCGCCCTGTTGTCGAACTTTCGGGTGAAAAAACGGTCTGGGAGTTGCTGGATCAGATTGGCTCGGTCCCTTTGCCTCCCTACATCCGGCATGGAGAGGCAACTCCGGAAGATGCCCAGCGGTATCAGTCGGTTTATGCGCATATTCCCGGAGCCGCAGCCGCTCCGACTGCCGGGCTGCATTTTTCAGAAGAGCTACTTCAGAAATGTAAAGAGGCAGAAATTTCGATTGCTTATGTCACCTTGCATGTTGGCCTGGGTACGTTTCGCCCGGTTTCTGTCAGTAATCTCGATGAACACGAAATGCACTCGGAATGGTGTGAGATTGATGCAACTGCTGTCGAGGTGATTCAGAATTCGAAAGAGCAGGGCGGACGGATTATTGCAGTCGGGACAACATCGATGCGAACACTCGAATCGGCAACACGTTTTGGGGATGAGAATGAGACCGGCAAACTCAAGCCATGGCAAGGGGATTCAGATTTGTTTATTCGCCCCGGTTTTCAGTTTCACATTGTTGATGGTTTAATTACCAACTATCATTTACCAAAATCAACACTTTTGGTTCTACTGACCGCCTTTACCGATTTTGAAAAAGTAATGCACGCCTACAAAATCGCGATACAAGAAAAATACCGCTTCTTCAGCTACGGCGATGCGATGCTGGTATTGGCAGTAAAAAAATGATATCGTAATGATTAGGCAATAGATTGCAATTTTTCAGCAATAATTGGATTGTTGGAGTTAGAGATGATCTATCAAACATTTGGTGATAAATTTGCCATTGTGTAGGGCCCGCTATTGCGTACCATCGCGTGAAATAGAGGCAACGATCTAACGGCGTGGTCCGCAATAGCGGAACGGCCTGACTGCTAGAAGACGCATTCAAAAGAAAAAAGGAAATATCATGGCGAGCGAGGCAACTCGAATACTGGCAATTCACGCACATCCCGATGATATCGAACTTCAATGTGCGGGGACGTTGGCAATTTTGAAAGATCGTGGTTGCGAAATTGTCTGTTGCACAATGACAGCCGGCGATTTGGGGAGCATGGACCTTTCCCGAAAAGAGATCGCGAATGTTCGTCGTAACGAGGCGGCTGCTTCTGCAAAATTGCTAGGGGCAGAATATGTCTGTGCAGAATTCGCTGACTTGGCCATTTTCAATTCCGATGAAGCCCGCCGACGTGTGACCGAAATTATTCGCAAAGCCCGTCCAGAGATTGTCATTACTGCCCCGCCGGTCGATTACCATTGTGATCACGAAGCGACCAGTCAAATTGTTCGTGATGCCTGTTTCAGTGCAACCGTCCCGCTTTATCGAACTCATCAAACAGACCCGGCTGGTTACCTCGACCATATTCCTGCTCTTTATTATGTCGATCCGATTGAAGGGATCGACTATTATGGGGACCCAATCGAGCCTCAGTTTATTGTCGATATTTCCGAAAAAATGGAACTCAAGCTGGAAATGCTCGCTTGTCATGCGTCTCAGCGGGAATGGCTCAGGCAAATTCACGATATGGATGAATATCTCGATAGTTGTAAACGCTGGAGTGCAGCCCGCGGAAAAGAGCTCGGTGTTGACTACGGCGAAGGATACCGTCAGCACAAAGGGCATCCATTCACGCATGAAAACGTGCTGGGCGAGTTGTTAAAATAGATCGTTCCAGGTAACCATTCAGCTTTGGCGTAGGGTCCGTTATTGCGGGCCATCGCATGAAATAGAGGTATCGAATCTCCAGCGTGGTCCGCGGGTAGCGGACCCTACGGTCGATGACAATTCACTGAGTCGTTATATCAGATTATAAAAAAGTGAAAGAATTACAGTCATGTCAGGTTTAGGCCCCCAACCACCAGTTTCTCCAGACGACCCAATAAATGCAGATGATGTTTCAGCGGGGAAGTTGCTGGGTGGGATGTTGTCTGTTTTCTTCCTGTATACTGTTATTTCCAGCTTGGGGGTAATCTGGTGGACATGGAAGAGTGTCAGCGGTTAAGTTTCGCAGAGAAGCCCCACTTTTTCCTTGTTTTTTTGTGGATTATGGTATCCCGGTGAAAATAAGTAACTTCATGGTGTAATTACAGTTTACACAAAATTCAAAAAGCGATATACAACAGGCATTGGAGCGATAAACGTTGCGGATTGATGTCGGAAACGGCTTCAAGCGGTGGCGTTGCAGGTTCTTTTCTGCTATTCATCTCTGTGTCAAGGATGTGTTTTGCATCTTTTACAACAGGAGTGTTATAAAGTGGGAATGCCTGAAAAGTCGTTTCAAATTTATATTTCAAATAGATACACCTGATTGAGGAGAAGGTGAGAGTGGAAACTGAGGAAAAAGTCATTGCAATTGTCAGCGAACAGCTGAACTTCCCGAAAGAAGAGATCTCGTTAGCGAGTTCCTTCACCGATGATCTGAAAGCCGATTCGCTCGACCTGGTCGAGTTGGTAATGGAATTCGAAGAAGAATTCGACATTACCATTCCGGATGATGATTACGAAAAAATTAAATCTGTCGGCGATGCCGTCAAATATATTCAAGAGAAAATCTAATTGATGCGCCGACGTGTTGTCGTTACCGGGTGCGGAGTCGTTACCTCTCTTGGCTGTGAAATCGCTGAGTTTTGGGACCGTCTTTGTGCTGGAAAAAGTGGTGTTGGGCCAATACAACGGTTTGATTGCTCCGACTTCAAAGTTCGCTTTGGAGGCGAGATCGTACCGTTTAGTCCTGATGAACATATCGAAATCAATCCGAAGGAAATCCGACGGATTGATCGGTTTGTTCAATTCGGCCTGGTCGCTGCTCATAAAGCGATCAAGCAGTCTGGTATCGATTTAGACCAGGGCGATCCGTATCGTCATGGCGTAATAATCGGTAGTGGAGTTGGTGGCCTGAATGAAATCGAAAACCAGCACGATGCACTTTACAATAAAGGTCCATCACGGGTATCGCCTTTTCTGATCCCTAAAATGATGGTCAATGCAGCGAGCGGGAATATCTCGGTTTACTGGAAACTGAGAGGCCCCAACAGCGCAATCGCAACCGCATGCGCTTCTGCAACAAACGCTTTAGGAGATGCAGCTCGGCTCATTCAATATGGAACAGCCGATGTGATGATTTCTGGTGGCAGCGAAGCCGGTTTAACCCCGATGGGGCTTTCCGGTTTTTCACGAATGAATGCTCTTTCAAAGCGAAACGATGAACCCGAGCGAGCTTCCCGCCCGTTCGATGTTGATCGCGATGGCTTCATTCTTTCTGAAGGGGCAGGCATTGTTGTTCTGGAAGCTTTGGAACATGCCCAGGCTCGTGGAGCCAACATTCTAGCCGAGATGGTTGGTTACGGAATGTCGGCTGATGGCACACACATGACCGCACCCGATCCCGAAGGACGCGGGGCTGCCCATGCAATGAAGCTTTCATTGGAAGATGCGAAAATTAATCCAACCGATATCGATTACATTAACGTCCACGGCACTAGCACTCCGTTAGGGGACAAAGCCGAAACAACTGCCGTTAAATCAATTTTTGGGAATCACGCCAAAGAACTTGCCCTTTCCAGCACGAAAAGCCAACTGGGGCATTTGCTGGGAGCTTCGGGTGGTGTTGAATTTGTTGTTTGCACTCAAGCTCTTCAGGAGCAAGTTGCACCGCCAACGATCAACCTTGATAATCCAGACCCCGCATGCGATCTCGATTACATCCCGCATGAAGCACGACAAATGAAGCTGGATCATATTCTCACCAACAGCTTCGGCTTCGGCGGTCACAACGCCTGTCTGGTTCTCAAACGCTTTGATGGGTAAGAGCAGCCTCTCTTTTTACTCAATTCGTAGCTATTCAGCGATGTTCGGTTTTCTCAGGAATTTAGCTGGTTGGTAGGGTCCGCCATTGCGGACCCTACGCTCATTCAATAGACTTTTGATTGACAAGTTTGCAGGCAAGGTTGACTGCTTGAATGAGGCTGTTGACATTCGCGATGCCTTGCCAGGCGATGTCAAACGCGGTGCCATGATCGACCGATGTGCGGATGATCGGCAGCCCTAAAGTGATGTTAACTGCATCGTCAAAAGAAATCGCTTTGAGTGGGATCAACCCCTGATCATGATACATGCAAATGTAAGCATCGGTTCGTTCGCGTATGGCTGGAACAAACGCAGTGTCGGCTGGTAAGGGGCCGGTGATATCGATGCCTTGCTTTTTTGCCTGCTCAATAGCTGGTAAAATGATTCGCTCTTCTTCCCGCTTTCCAAACAAGCCATGTTCTCCCGCGTGAGGATTCAATCCGCATACTGTTAATCGCGGTAACCGCCCGCGAATTGCCTGCATCGCATCGTTGGTGAGGTGAATCACTTCAAGGATTCGCTCCGTACTTAACAGCTTGGGAACTTCTTCATAACCGACATGGGCGGTTACCAGCGAACAGGTGATTTTTTCTGAGGTCAACATCATGCAGATCGAATCCGATTCGGTCATTGTTTCCAGAATTTCTGTATGACCAGGATAAGAGATTCCCGCCAGATTAAGGGCTTCTTTATGAATGGGATTCGTGACGATTGCATCCACATTGTTGCAAATCGCCTGTTCAATTGCCCGCTGAATGTAAAGATAAGCAGCTTGCCCATGTTGAGCATCGATCTTGCCCGGTTGGACAATATTTTCTTCCAGGCTTTGCATATCAATGAGCGTTGCCTGAATTATTGACTCAGGGGCTTCAATATATTTCTCCCATCTAATAACAGGTGCTTCAATCTCCCTGCCAAGATGTTTGGCAACTCGCTTCAAGAGACTTGCGTCTCCAAAAATCAGTGGAATGCAACATCGTTCTGATTGAGAATGCTCCAGATACTTCAGGCAAAGTTCCGGGCCAATTCCTGCAGGGTCGCCCATCGTTATTGCCAGGCGAGGAAGTTTATGAGATTGAATTTGATTCAGGTTCAAAGACATGGTCAAGTCTGTGTGAAAAACAATTGAGTGTTAAGTTAAGTAGTTCCAGCGAAGTATAACGATTGTATGAAACCGTGCGATTGTACTGTTCATGGATAGAAAAGTCTTGAA
>JAJRTM010000138.1 GCA_024278285.1 Planctomycetota bacterium | reverse complement strand
GTTCGTTCAGCATCGCGGTAGACCTGATTTCCAGCCACGCCCCCCACATTCGTATCGGCAAATGGTTGAACGATCTTTCGGATCGCATCTTCACGATACATGCTGTTCGCATCCGAAAAAAGTAAAATTTCTCCGTTTGCCTGTGCTACTGCTGCGTTAAGAGCCGGGGCTTTGCCACCACGAGGCAAACGAAGCAGACTTATTTGATCGTTGGTATAACGACTGACAATTTCTTCGGTTTTATCTGTCGAACCATCCGAAGCGATAATGACTTCCAGCAGCTCTTTCGGATAATCGAGCGAAAGTATGTTATTAAGTTTCGCTTCGATTCCTTCGTCTTCATTATGGCAAGCAATGATCATGCTCACTGTCGGAGTGATTGGTTCACGAAGATACGCTTTGTGCCAAATCATTCCGCGAAGTATGACAATCAGCGGGTACCCAAAGTAAGCCCAGGCGACCACTGCACAGAGTAGATAGAATATTATTTCGAGCATGATCAGCACCTGTCTTGCTGGAGAAGATTGACAAGCAAGCGAACATTGCCTGGTAAGTTAAATTCGTCAAACACTTTCTCTCGCCCCGCTTCTGCCAGTCGTTGGCGAAGTGGTTGATCGTAGTACATTCTTAACAATGCCTGTGCGATCGCGTCTGAATTCCCCGGCGGAGTCAGTAAGCCGGTTTGCCCATCGATAACAATTTCAGGGATCCCGGAAAGATCGCTTGCGATGACAGAAACTCCGCTCCCCATCGCTTCCATCAATACAACGGGAATTCCTTCTCGACGACCGCATTGGGTCGGAACACTCGGTGCGATTAAAACATCTGTTTGTTGCAATAGTTCCTGAATTTCCGTCGATGTTTTTCGACCTTCAAAGTAGATAGATTGCCCGAGACCCATTTGTAAAACAAGCTCTTCAAGCATTGGTTGATCTGGGCCGTCTCCCACGAGATGGCATTGGAATTCAATCCCCTCTTTTTTCAACTTGCAGCAGGCTTCCAGCAGGTAACGCTGCCCTTTAACTTCGTGCAACGTTCCGATGCAGGCAATACGAAATGGGCCATTTCCGTTTTCAAAGGGAGTCGGATATTCCTTACTTTTGAAGTCTTGCGGATCGATACCACAATGCACGACATGCACTGTTGGTTCGCACTGCGTTCCACAAATATCGAGGATCATCTGACGATTATAATCGGAGATCGTGACCACTGCTTTTGCATCAGAAACTTTTTCCTGCAGCATCTGTTGATCACGATGCAAATCCGATCCATGAGCCGTAAAACTGTAAGGGATGCCGGTCAGTTGATGAATTACCCAGGCTGCCATCGCCGGGTGAGAAGCGAAATGTGCATGCAGATGATCAACCCTTCTTTTTTGCATCAAACGAGCCAAGTAAACGACTTTCGGAAAGAAGAGAACTGCTCCCATAAAATATCGTTTGCTTCCCCAATTCGCTTTAAGGACTCTAATAAATGTTTTGAAATAGAGAACGGGACTTTTGCTTAGATAATACAAGTGAGCCCCAAGCATTGGCACGGAAATCCAGGGGGTGAAAAAAGCTCTTTTTACATACGGATCTGCTTCTGCGTGGATGACTGAAGTTCGTTCCCGCTGGAGTGGATAGACATCGACCTGATGCCCTTGTCGTTCGATTTCCCGCATTTCAAAAAGTACAAAAGTTTCTGTAATTTTGGGAAATCGCGACATCATGTATGCGATTTTCAATGCTTGCGAAGGTTGAGCCGAGTCGCAGCAATGTGAATCATCAGTTGCATTTTCTACTTGGTGCTTCGTCCCTGAAAGCCACGGACCAAGGACGGGGATACGTTTCAGCTCTGGGAAAAACGAAGTGATATCCATCAATTGACGATTGAGATTCAAAACAATTGCAGAGCTGGCAACAGCCAGGAACAGGCCGGCGATCCAGTGAATATTAAACAGGAATTGCGCCAGCAGCAGGAACAATGCACAACTTCCCGTAATGAAAAAAGATTTGTTAAAATCGGTCGAGTTCGTTGCGTAGTCAGTCCTCATTCTGACGACCAGATACTTGCTGAATGAGTGCAGAACAATCGCTAACGCGACTCCCACTGCAGCCCCGTTCGCACCGTAATGCGGAATCAGCCACCAGCACATCAGCAACGCAAATGCAGTCGCAAGAAGATCCAACGCCATGAATGTGCGAACCATTCCCAGCACTTTCAATAGCTGAGAATTAAACCCAAACACGGACTGAATAAAATAGCCAGCCGAGAGGATGACAAGGATCATCGAGGAATCAGCATATTCGCGACCGAAGAGCAAAACGGTAAGCGTTGGTGCCATCGTGACGCAGACAGCAAAGATCGGAAAACTAAGAACCATCGCCCAGATGGACGTTCGCTGATACATTTCCTTGAGTTGTGCCTGGTTCTCCTGACTGAATAATCGCGTTGCCAACGGCATGAAAAGGACCGTGAAATTGATGAGAATTAATTCATTCAATTTCACGATTGGTAACACAGCACGAAACGAGGCAGACGCAGTCGTATTCGCCAGCCAGCCGAGCATGAAGACGATGAAAGTACCGCGAACAAGAAAAGCAACATCAGATGTCAATAATGGCAAACTGTAACCAAAAAATGCTCGTACCGGGACAACAGGCCGTTGTTGTTTGAGATGCTGGGGGATTTTTTCTTCGCGCAAATAAGTTGAAACAAGCAGTCCATCAATCAGCACCGCGATCAATCCTGAAACAAGATAGGCCATCGCGATAGAGTGCAGACCGCCCTGAAGTAGTATCGCGGCAATCACTCCAGCCAAACGGATGCTCGGTCCGAGAAGATGCCGACGAAAAAAGACAGTTTGTGTCTTACCCAAAAACGCATAAACCGATAACGAGACGCTACTCAAGGCGTTCACCGGGACAAGAATAATTAGTGTCACAAGCAGGCTGATTGCAACAGGATTCACGGCGAACAGCGAGGCTAATTCCGAAGAAAAAATCCAGACGGAAACGACAACAATCGAACCCAAAATTAACACGACGCTGGTCGAGAGGATCAAAACACCGCTTAAACGTCGATAATCGCCTTGCTGATGATACATGGCGCCAAAACGCGAAAGCGATTTATCCATCCCGAACGCTGCTCCCAGCGCAGCCATTTCGATCACAGAAAATGCCCAGGCAAAGGCACAATAATCGAGTCGTGATAAATACCGGATCACAACAATTTGGGTGACCAGATTGATGACCAATGAAAAACCTCGCCCAGCCAGCAGCAGCGAAGAACCGCGGATCTGCTTGCGCGTCGATTCGGTCTGTTCGCCGGCTGATGGGGGAACTTTTACTTCAGATGGTGTAACAACCGTCTTCATCTTAATAATGTTTCTCCTGTGATCCCTGCACTCGAAACAGGTTGAGGATGTTGCGGTTGTTTTTCCTGCTGTTGAATATACGAATCCAGATTATGTCTTCCTGTCGCCGATATGTTTTCCCGAGACGTCTCTGTTTCTTCTGAAATAACCGAATCAAATGATTGCATCCCCGGCAGTGGAAGTTTTTCGATGAAGACAATCACAATGAATCCCAGAAGTAATCCGAGGAAACCGCATGAGATTAAAAGTGGAATCGGTTGAGGCCAGACCGGGGTTTGAGGGATCGTGAACTCATCAAGAACTTGCACGACGATAGAAACCTGGCCACCTGCTAACGCCTGTTTGTTAAGTTGTTTTTGGCGTACCTGGGCAACCGTTGATTCATAAGATTGATTGACACGATTCAATTCGGAATTTAATTTTTCCTCTCGCAGCAAAAAAGCATCCAGTGTACTTAACCGGTTTCGTTCCTCATCGTGAAGTTTTTGAAGATGAGCTTGTTCAGACTTCGCAATTTCGAGTTGCTGCTTCATTGAAATCGCAGCCTGGCTTAACGCATTAGAATATTGCGACTCCAGAGCATTGGCGCGGTCTTCTGCCTGCTTTCGTTCGGGATGAAGAGGGCCAAAAACACGGGAAATTTTTTGAACATCAGATTCTGCCTGCGATAAATTGCTCTGCAAATCTCGTAGAGATCGGGACATCTCTGCATTGATATTCCCAATTTGCATCGCCACAGAAGCCAGGGGTGAACTTGAATGCTGCTGAGTTTTCAAAATGCTTTCCAAGTGAGAGCTTTTTGAACTTGCTACAATCAAGCGGTTGGTAAGTCCTTTGAGAGTCGTTGTTTCTGTGCGAATGCTATCTCGCATTTCTCCAATAAACGGGCTTTCCTGTCGGAGTTCGGCCAGTGATTTTTCCAGAAAGTCTCGTTGCTGAGTAAGTTTGATCTGCTGTTTTTCAAGTAATTCAACTGTTTCATCAGATGTGCTTTGTTCAACTTCTTGAAGATACTGCTGATAACTTTCGATAATTGCCTGAAGCCGAAGTACGGATCGTTTCGGATCGCTGTCACGGTAAGAAAGTCGCACGATGTCGGTCGAAACAAGGGGACTGACAAAAAGCCTTTTCGTTACGTGTACGACCGGATCAACATCTAGTTCCAGACTCGAAGCAGGGGACAAGATGTCAAAAGAACGCCTGATGATTAACGGGCTGCGAATGATTTCAGATTGTGTCGAGAGGAAATTCTTATCCTTACTGTGTGTTTTACTTGCATCAACAGCGAGTCCGTTGTTTTGAATTAATGTCCGAATTTGAGTTTCAAATATCGAATCTGTGTTTTGCAAATACAAGACTGCAGGAACGATTGCACAAGCAGCCGCTGCAAATAATAACCCCCACCATTTTTTGATCGCCCCAAAATAAATTTGAGTGAGCGTTGTTTCATTCATCATGCAATCTCTCTTCAATGAGATTCTATCAATTATTTTGTCATTACTGATTATTCAGATTAATCCGACAAGTCGGATTGTCAGTGCAAATTTTGGTACAAGGCATCAATAAATAATTCTTCATCACGGTAGGGTGTCGTCTGTAATCTGTTCCCCAAAAACATCAGCCCCCTGCAATGGGAACCTTCTACATCAGTCTGTAAAAAACGTCTTCATGTAATAAAGAAAGAACAGACCACACTGTTTTTTTGGATCTATACTTTGCAAGAGTAGGTCACAATAAGGTGGTCGGCAAACTTTTTTTTAACCGTGTCGTGGAACGAATATGGCAGATTTGACTTCAGAAAGTTGTTGGCTTGAAGGCGAAGCAATGGAAACTCTGGGAAGCTGTTCCAGGACATACAGGATTACCAAGAGGATTATGGATGTCGTATTGTGTTTGATTTTGCTTCCATTTGTTATCCCCGTCATTGCTGTTTGCAGTTTGGCATTATGGATCGAAAATCCAGGGTCAATCTTCTTTTTCCAACAACGAACCGGCTGGCGAGGGAAGCGGTTCAAAATGTTTAAGCTGCGCACGATGGTTGTCAATGCGGAGCAACTTAAATCAGAATTAAAGCACTTAAACGAGTTGTCCTGGCCGGATTTCAAAATCTCAAATGACCCTCGTGTAACAAAAGTGGGTCGTTTTCTGCGAAAAACCAGCCTAGATGAACTCCCGCAAATATTTAACGTTCTTAGTGGAGAAATGAGCCTGGTCGGGCCAAGGCCAACATCTTTTGCTGCCCAAACCTACAAAACCTGGCATACCGAACGACTGGAAGTTCTTCCTGGGATCACCGGCTTATGGCAGGTCAGCGGGCGCAGCGATGTCGATTTTGATGATCGCTTACGACTGGACATCGAATATATTCGCCGGCGAAGTTTCTGGTTTGATCTCACACTACTGTTTAAGACCATTTCCGCTGTGCTCCATCCCAAGGGCGCCTATTAGTATTACATAGATGAATTTCTTCGCCCCTCTGCTCATTTTTCGGGCTACCTTTATAAGGGTAAGTCTCGCCCGTTCAGATCATCAGGCTTGTTCTTTACACCAGATAACCTAACCCGGCATAGCCGGAACCAGACAGGAGAGTCAGTGTTAGGAAAAAGTAGGTTAGGCTTTCCAGCCTGACAAATGTGGTATCCAACATAATCACCTTTCGGTTTACCGGCGAACACCAAATTTCGAATCAAAAAGTTTTCGAGTTATTGTGTCAGGCTGGAAAGCCTAACCTACACAGTTTTCAAAAATATCCTGCCATTTTTTCGCAGTATTTCATTGATAAGATACTAACAGATTCTATTTGCTGGATCCTAACCCGGATAAACCGGAACCAAATAAGTTTTAGCCACAGAGGTCACAGAGAAAAAAGAGAAAAAAGTCTAATCATCGAAATGACTTAAAATAATCAATACCTAAATAATTGGTGTTGGTGTTTCTCTGAATCTTTCAATCTATTTCTCTGAGTTCTCTGTGCCCTCTGTGGCTTTCAAAAATATCCTGCCATTTTTTCGCAGTATTTCATTGACAAGATACTAACAGATTCTATTTGCTGGATCTTAATAATGAGAAGGAATTAGAGATGTCATCGCAGCGGTTATGGCTGGCAAGTTTAATTGCCGGGATGCTTTTCATGATAAGCACCCCGATGATGTTTGACGTAATTGTTATTCATCCGTGGGCATTATTTTTGATGGCTGGGCTGGCTATTTCCGGCTTGCTTATCTCTTACACACTGGTCCCCTGGCTGACTGGCGTTACTGTTTTGGCGCACCTGTTATCAATGGCAATCCTGGGGACAGAGGCTACTTCATACTGGTTCTTGGGAACGTTTGTTGAAATTTCCGGGATAATCATCACTGGTGTTTTAGTTTACGGGGTTGGTTATCACCTCAAGCAGTTTGAAGATGCTTTTTTACAAATGCTAATGCTTCGACGTGGTTCGAATTTACAGACGCAGCAAACAGTACAAGAAGAAATGGAACGGGAAATTCGACGAGCTCGCAGATTCGAAAGGCCTCTTTCACTCGTGTCTATCGAACCGAAATACTCCGGTTCACAAGTAGAATTACATCACTACCTGAAAGAGTTGGTTTCGCGACTCGGCAAGCAAATTCTAAAAGGCCAGGTCGCTGATCTGTTTGCTTCACAAACAAAATCAAACGATATTATTAGTTATCACGAGGGAAAGTTTTTAATCCTGCTTCCCGAAACGGACAAACCACAAGCCGAAGCAATGACCAGACGATTAAGCACGCTTTGTGAGGAGACTCTGAAATTATCTACCCAAACAGGAACAGCCTCTTTCCCCTGCGAAGAACTTACTCTTTCCGGCTTAATTAGTCGCACAATGAATTCGAATTCTTCTGAAAAAGAAATGGAAGTAGCGTGTGAAACACAAAAGAAAGCAGTGGAAGAGTTTGTTTTACAGGAAACCGTTTGAGAAAACTTTTTCTCCTGCATATTTCGGAATAGAATTTGAGTGACCGTGATTATAGCCACTGACCAAAAAACGTCTGAGAAAACAACACTTAAGAAAAAAGTGCTTGTGCTTGGTCACGATGTGCGCTTCGTTTTGCCAATTGTGCGTTCGTTGGGTCGCCGTGGCATCATCACCGATCTTGCCTGGTGTCCTGCCAAATCACCAGCAACTCACTCGCGGTACATCAGGCATCTTCACGAAATTGCATTGCCTGAACTTGAGGACGATTCCTGGATTGGCGATTTGCGAGAACTCATCCAAACGCATCGTTACGACCTTGTTATCCCGGCTGCAGAAAGTTTTGTCTTTTTCCTTCAGCTGCATCGTACTGCGTTTGAAGAATTCGGTTCTGTTTGCCTGATGAATGATGCAGTGTTTCAGACCGCGTTCGACAAAATGAAGTCTTGGGATTTGGCGCACTCTTTGAACATTCCCGTTCCTGATTCTGAAATTTGCAGGAATGTTGAGGAACTGGATCGCTTTTTACAATCTGCGACTTATCCGCTGATACTTAAACCTGATTGTTCTGTGAACCCGGATACTCCAAGCAGTAAAAACTATGTGATGACCGCCCGGTGTGCACAGGATGCAAGGAAAATATTCCGAAACATTTCTTCAAATGGCTCCAGTATTCATCTGCAAACACTTGTTTCGGGGATAGGCGTGGGACTGGAATTCCTGGCGAATGAAGGAGAATTACTTGCGGTCCATCAGCACAAACGGCTGCATGAAACATCCGGTCATGGAAGCACTTATCGTAAAAGTGTTGCTGTCTCCTCGGAACTTTACCAGGCAACCGAAAAAATCATCAAAGAGCTCAATTATACCGGTGTCGGGATGGCTGAATTTCGAGTGGATGATGATACCGGGCAGTGGTGGTTCCTCGAACTAAACGCCCGGTTTTGGGGATCATTACCGCTTGCCGTTGCGTCTGGTGCAGACTTTCCGCTTTATCTTTACGAGTTATTGGTAGAAGGGCGAACAACATTTAACGTTAATTATCACCCTGCGGTTCGATGCAGAAATCTCCGCAATGATTTACGCTGGACCGGGCACTGGCTGCGACAATATTTCAATTCTCAGGCTGTTGTGTCTGCTCAGCAATCAGGTTGGAATGTGAACTCAATTTCTTTCACACAATGTGCATTAGACTGGTTACGCCTGTTAACATTCCAGGATCATCAAGATGTGTTCGCATGGGATGATCTGTCGCCGTCACTTTGGGAAGCTCGGCAGATTTCAGGCTCTTTGAAACGAAAAATTATTCCCGGTAAAAAATCAACAACTTCTTCGATCTCTCGAAAAACATTCTCGATGGTCAATGAATAATGGTCAGTTTCGTCAAACCAATTCTCTACCGTTCTGTTCAGAGCAGCCTGTTTCGAGGTTGCCTTCGGTTGCTGGAACAAATCGATGACCGCAGCGAGAATTTACTGCGTGTGTTGACCTATCATCGCATTGATGAACCTTCTCGAATTGAAAATCTTCATCCGGGGATGATTAGTGCAACGCCTGCTGAATTTTCCAGGCAGATGGAAGAACTCGCTCGTAATTATCATGTCATTTCCATACATGCGGTCATGGAAGCGATCGAGAGAAAAATTCCACTGCCGGCTCGCTCTGTTCTTATCACCTTTGACGATGCTTATCGAGACTTTTCTGAGCATGCCTGGCCTGTTTTGAAGTCGCACAACCTGC
>JAJRTM010000137.1 GCA_024278285.1 Planctomycetota bacterium | reverse complement strand
TTTTGTTTATGGCTTTCAGCCAAAGGGGCTTATTTTGATCTCTTCCTGGGGCGATGCCCCAGGCTATGATGGGATTGGCCTTCAGCCAATAAGAAAAAGTATTGAAATTACTGGCACATAGAATCCGGTAGAGTCAGAAAAGTTTGAACGGAGGGTAGACATTCTTGTCTGCCTTGAATACGGGATGCTCAAACGTGACAGACAGGAATGTCTGTGCTCCGTTTCGAATGAGAATGTCTGTGCTTCTTTTTGAATTGACCACGAAAGAAACGAAAAACACGAAAACAGAAAATGTCAAAGACCTCTTTTTTTATCTCTCTGCGGTTCTCTGCGAACTCTGCGGTAAAAGTAATTTGGTTCCGGCCATGCCGGGTTAGGTCAATCCGTGGCTCTTTTTTCTTTTAGCCACTAAAATGTGGGAAGAACCAAGAAATTAATCGTTAGTAGCTTAGAGCGTGGATTGGCTCCCTTTAAGGTAACAGCAAGGTAACACGCCCGACTATGAGTGTCGGAGTGCAGGTAATTTAATCAATGACTGAAAATCTTCATCGTAAGTTTGCTCTTGAAGTTGTCGAGCAACTCGTTGCAGCCGGGTATCAGGCTCTTTGGGCGGGTGGGTGTGTGCGCGATTATTTGATGGGGCAGGCTCCGGAAGATTTCGATGTCGCGACCAATGCGGTGCCAGAGCAAGTTCGTCAGATTTTTGGAAGGGGTCGCACTTTTGCGGTCGGCGAGAGTTTTGGTGTCATTGTCGTCCTCGGTCCCGGCAAGCAGTACGGGCAGGTGGAAGTGGCTACGTTTCGCCAGGACAGTTTAACTTCCGATGGCAGACGCCCCGATTCGGTTCAGTTTAGCTCGGCAAAGGAAGATGCCCAACGGCGAGATTTGACGATTAACGGATTGTTTTACGATCCCCTGACCGATCAGGTTCACGACTATGTTGGTGGTCGGGATGATCTCAAGAAGAAAATCATACGAGCCATCGGCGATCCGGTCGCGAGAATGCAGGAAGACAAACTGCGGATGCTGCGCTGCATTCGGTTTACTTCCCGGTTTCAGTTTCAATTAGAGCAACAAACCGCAGAGGCGATCCGAAAGCTCGCTGCTCAGATAGAAGTTGTCAGCAAGGAGCGAATTTCTCAGGAAATGCGAAAAATGCTCGCTGATAAAAACCGAGCCTTTGCCTTAAAGTTAATCGATTCTCTCGGGCTATTACGAATACTCTTCCCTGTACTGGAGCCATTCTGGAATCATTCTGCCTTTCGATCTGCAACATTTCGATACTTCGAGCAATTACAACTTCAGGATTACCAGCTTGCATTTGCTATTTTACTTCGAGAGATGAAATCGTCTGACGATCAAAAAAGATCTTCCAGGAAATCTTCTGCGGCAAAAAAGTTCTGCAAAGCATTAAAGTTATCCAATCAGGAAACAGACTGCATCGACTGGCTCGTTGAGCATCAAACAGCTCTTTCGCAGGCTTCGCAGCTTCCTTTGCATCAATTAAAACCGTTACTCTCTAGTAAATATGCTCTTCAATTACTGGAGTTAACAAGATTGCATGCGACTGTAGCTCATAATCCTTGTGCCGACTATGAGTTTTGCTTGCGGTACCTGGAACAGACACCGAAAGAGGTTTTGAACCCGCTTCCACTTCTTACCGGCGACGATTTAATTCAATCAGGAATGAAGCCGGGCAGGAATTTCTCAGAGCTTCTTAATAAAGTACGTCATGCACAACTCGACGAACAAATTCATACCCAGCAAGAAGCTCGCGAATTGATTGGCATTCAATAAGTAACCCCACCACTTAACAGTAGCGTGCTGTTCGGGTTATAATCGCCCAAGCCAGAAGAGTATTCCAAACTTCGCCCAATAACAATTCCTGTTTCCCAGAACCAGGACCGGCCTTGCGGGAGTTTATGTTCAACACCACCCAGCAGACGGTATTCTCGAATGGTGACGACGTCGTCGGTGCCGTTGGCGCGGTTGATTGCCCAGGAACCACCGCCAAATTCTGCACCAAGATAACCCCACTTTTCAAATTCCCCCGATTTCGATAATTGGTACTTGTATCGTGGTCGCGGAAAGACAAGTTCAACGCGACTTCGCTCGCTCGGGGACCAACTGACACCAAACAGTGGGAGTAGCAAAACATCTTCCCGATCTAAATAAGTGACTCCAATCGTCCAGTGCCGGTCTTCGGTCTGTTTGAAAATCAGCATTCCGACACCTGTAATGCGAATCTGTTTTGAGCTGCCGGTTTGAAAATCGCTGGCAACGCCGGGAGCAACAGAAACCATTCCCAGCCAACGCTCAGAAATCGGAAAGTAACTTCCAAAATTGACATAAGCATAATGCAGCGTGCCCGGCACATCGGTTTGATTTGGCCCATTCAATAAATACGCCTGGTACGTCGGGATAACGAAAGCCCCTTCAAATTTTGAAAAGAGAATCTTGCCGCTGATTCTAAAATCGGTCGTTCCCATCCGATCCCCTGAACCGGGCAACCAGGCACCAGAAACAGAAGTCGATTTCCAATAAATCCATTTCGCATCAGTTGTCACACAATCCAGACAACTTTCTTCCGGGGTAGAATGAAGCGAGTCGGAAGGGGCAGGCATTTGAGATTCTGCTCCCTCCAATGCCTGCCCGAGAATCGAAGTATTATCCTGAAAAGCTGCCAATTGCGTTGTATCAATTGATGAATGTTTCGTAATTTTATTTTGATCCAGCGTCATCACTTCTGCTACGTGATGCTCATCACCACTTGCATTTGAAGAATGCGGCCCTTGTGTCCAACCACCCCCCATTCGTTCGATTGTTCCCGATAACCAAACCGCTTGACGAGGTGCAGCCGTTGGTATTTCACTATTTGAATTGCTGATACCAGTAGGCGAAAGGATGCGAAAACTGGGGTAAATATCATCCTGTGCTTCCAGTTTCTGTGCCATGATCAAAACACCGCACAGGGCAAGAAAGTAGCAAAGGAAAGAACCCGCT
>JAJRTM010000010.1 GCA_024278285.1 Planctomycetota bacterium | reverse complement strand
ATTGGGTCAGGCGCCAAGGGACTGAATTTCGCAAATATGTTCTGGCTGAAATTGACTATTCCCATGCAGCTACCGGCAAGCGAAGTTTGCGGATTGATATCAATGGCAGCGGTGCAGTTTACTATTCTCCTGCTCTTCAAATAGATTCAAAACATTCTTATGTGATGCAGGCTTCCATTCTGACCCAGGGAATGAAGTTTGATGCAGCCGTTGTTTCTTTTTCTTTTTTGAACCACCGCAAACAACGGATCAGGCGTGTGGTGACTGCCCCTGTATCCGGCACGCACAAAGAGTGGGTGCAATTGAATTTGCCGCCGATTGTGCCTGATCCTGAAGTGAAATATGTCGTTGTCGGTTGTCACATTATTCATAGCGAGAATATGGATATCAGTGGTTCAGCCTGGTTCGATAATATCACGATCGGAAAATTGCCTCGACTCAGTCTGGTGAGTAACTTTGAAACTCACTTTCGGCAAGCCCGTTCCAAAGTCACTATTCGCAGCAGTGCAACGGGATTGGACCGTTCTCTTGGAAAAGAACTCTATCAATACGAATTACGAATGCATTCGGAAGATGTCAACGGGAAAATTATCGATAAAACTTCTTACCAGTTCAATACGAAAGTAGATCAGGATAAACCGGACGAAACCAGTTGGGACTTGGAAGTTTATCCCCCTGGATATTATCGTGTCCGGGCCTCTCTGTGGAGAAATGGTGAAATTATCGTTCGCAAAAGGACATCCTTTGCCGTCTTAAATTTAGTGGGAGAAGCACCTAAAAAAGGAGAATTCGGCTGGAATCTTTCTGGAACAAGGAATCGTATCCCGAATGCTGATTTGCTTGCCATTACAAGAGAGTCAGGTATCAACTGGGTCAAAACACCTGTCTGGCGAGATGCGTTTTCTCTGCACTCAAGTGAATCGGGCCATTTGTTGACGGGCTTGCGTAATCAATCGATCATTCCCATTGGGATGCTTGTTAATCCGCCAGAAATAATTAGAAAAAAATATGCCGAACAATGGACAGGCATCAGCGAGTTGTTTACTTCTCCACCCATTGTCTGGAGACAGGATGTTAACCAGGTGATGGCACTTTATTCTCCCACGGTTACTCGCTGGCAATTAGGGGACGATCAGGATTCAAGTTTTGTTGGGATGCCCGGCTTCAGTGACACGATGGAAAAAATCCGCAAGGAATTACAACGCATCGGACAAATCAGGCAATTAGGGGTTCGCTGGAATGTCGGTTCTCCTGTCGATTCAAAACGATCATTGAATCGTAATTTTCTTTCTGTTGTTTTTGACGAAACTCAAACGATCGAATCGATTACAAAATCAGTACAGGATATTCATGCGGCAAACTATGAAGCCTGGCTTATCGTTAAAGCAGATAAAGCAGAAGCGGACAGCGACCCCGACAAACGTGCCAACAGCCTGGTTAAACGGTTGATTGGTGCCAAGCGATGTGGGGCGGACCTCATCTTTTCTTATGCTGTTTTTGATAAACAGTACGGTCTGTTGAAGCCTGATGGTTCCCCTTCGGAGTTGTTCCTTCCGTGGCGAAGTATTGCATTGGCACTTAATGGAAGTGAATATGCGGGCTCAATTCAGTTACCGAACAACAGCACGAATCACATTTTTTTGCGAGATGAAGATGCAGTCATGGTGATTTGGAATAAAGATCGCACGGAAGAAGAAATTTACCTGGGAGATGAAGTTGTTCTTAAAACAATCTGGGGAGATGAATCGCGGTTAATGGGATCCCCAAAGAACGGGCGGCAGAAAATTGTTGCCAGCAATGTCCCGCAAATTCTTACCGGGTGCTCCCGAGAACTCGCCTTGTGGAGAATGGGAATCCATTTCGAAAAAGGACGCATTGCCAGTTCATCTGCAGAGCATGAAGACAATATCGTTATACGTAACTCGTTCCCCTGGAATGTGCAGGGAAAAGTTCATGTCCACCCGGCTGAGGGTTGGGAAATTCAACCGCGTGAATTCCCGATTTCTGCATTGACAAATTCAGAAGTGTCGTTGCCAATTTCGATCAAACTTCCCTCACAAACAGGTGTCGGCGAACAAATGCTTTCGATTGAATTCGACTTGGGAGGAGCCGGGGTTAGTTATCCATTTCGAGTTTACCGCAACTATCTGGTCGGACTCGGAGATGTGCACATGGCGGTACAATTGACAAAACTTGAAAATGGAAGCCTGCTGGTTGAACAGACCATAACCAACAAGACAAAAGACCCGCCAGAAAGTCTCGATTTACGATGCCATTTGTTAATTCGCGGTCGCCGGCAACAAACAAAAAATAAAGATGGCATCCTCAGCGGACAGACTGCTAAAAATATCTATGTGATACCGAATTTCGATCAACTGAAAGAAAAAGATATCTGGCTCAAGGCGGTACAGAAAAATGGGCAGCGTTCTCTCAATGAAATCCTCAATGAAGAGCAGATCAATAAGCTACTGAAAAAGAAAAGGGACAAAACAGACGTAGAAGCCAAAAGAGAGAATATTAAACCCGAAAAACTATCCCAAAAAAAGCGTACGTTTATTCTTTCCAAATACAAAACAAAACAAAAATAGCAGCTAGTCTTCACTGTTAGTTGCGTCCAATAAATTCTGCACAATGACAAATAATTCGTTTAACGGCAAGCCGAAGGCGACTGCGTAAGCAGGTCTGCTATTACTCAACAGGTCCAAGATTACTGTCTACCTGACATTAAAATCAAATGTGTCATGATTGTCCATATACGGCATCGCGGGGAAGAATCGAAGTTGGCATCACTCGGCATGATACCGGAGACGATTGATATTATTTCGTTGAACAGCGAGCCTTCACTGTCCAGCCTACCGACGCAGTCGCCTTCGGCTTGCCGTTAAACGATTGCGCGGGAAACAGTATTTGATGAGCCAAACAGACCAAGCTACGACTCAAAGATACGACAGTAATTATTCGAGCGTTCCTAACACGGATAAACCGGAAGAAAACAAATTTCAGGCGAGCCGGGTCAGTGATGCCCCTGGTAACTTTCAAGTACCAATTGGTTGCCTATCTGAAACAGCAGAGTTACCAGGGGGTTAACACCCCCGGCTCGCCTGAAAATATCCTGCCACTTTTGCGCAGCATTTCGTTGATAAGATACTAAGGTGTTATTTCAGAGGGTGCAGGCCGATTGTACCAGTCAGTTGATTAAGATAGTCATCGGATTGCATTTGGCGAATCTGTTTTTCAACCCACTCTCGTCTTTCGCAAAGCCCAAGCCTTTCCGCTTCCTGCTCGCTGTTTGGTAAGCTCGCCCAGTGGTCGATGTACGCCAGGTGCTTTTGCATCAACTCTAAATCTGCATCATGTTTTGCGACGAGTCGTTGATGATACCAGTCGCTTTTCAACAGATTTTCTTTTGTAAACATCTGCCTGATTTCCGGGTGGGAAACATCGCGGCCGTTATCGTTTCCGTTCGCCATGATGTTGATTAACGATTGAAGAGGCGGGCAGAGATCGTCGTACGTGCCATCTTCCAGATACCGCATCGCCACTTTTTTATGAGCGGCGCAAATATATTGAATCCCTTCATAAAACGCAGCTTCATCCTGTGATTCCGGCTTGAGCATCTCATCATCAAAAACACTCAGCGGATGATCAAAAACTCGACCGAAATAATTGCGGATGAATTTTTGAGTAATACGATACCCCAGCCGAGAAACCGAAACAGGTTTTCCCTCAAATTCGCGATCTTCCAGTTTTTCAAGGCTTCCCTCTTTGATGAGATAATCGGGGTCACGTTCGTGAGGTTCGAGCCTGCACCAGATTTCCGGAACTAATAATGAAATATCGTGATCGACTTGCACATTCGGTCCGATATGCCCGGCTGAAGTCGAAAAGACTTTCAAATCGGTCAGCAGGTAACTGACCAAAGCGGCGTTGAGATCAGCCGCCGATTGAAGCGCATTAAACGGACCTTTCGTCAACGCCCCTTCAGAACCGAACCCGGTTGTTGAAGGACTTTTTCCGGTCAGCGAGCAGATGAAATCCATGAACAATTCAGGAAGTTCCTGATAATGAATTGGATTATAAACGGCCAGCGATGGGATGCCCGCTTTTTTATCTGGCGGATTATTACGGCGTCCCATTAAAACTGAATGCACGGGAATATTTAACGGTTGATTGAACGGGATTTTTCGAGACAGACGCATCGCCCGTTCAGAAACATACCGAGTAAACGGACTGACGATATCAGGGCGAGCTTGAAGATATCGTGGATTCTTAGTTGGCTTTCCATTCACTTTGCGAGGGTTGGCTGAGCAGGCGACATATTGACACTTTTCATCAGCCATCATTGAACGGAGCAAGTCTTGCATCGGCTGACTGAACGCATCGAAATCTGCAACGTATTCCGCCATCCGTTTGACATCGTTTTTTGTCAGCGGTTCAAAGTTGGAAATAAAATTGGCTGGTCCTGCCAGATCAGCTTCTGCCTGTTTATCAAAACCACGGTGAATTGCTTCGTCAGGTCGCTGGAACAAACGGTATTCACAGTTGATAACAAATTTGACACTCCCCTTGTTTTCTGAGTCGGTCAAATGAGAAACTTGCGCGGCTGGAATAACCCTTGATGCAGAAATATCATCTTCGGTTTGAATTTTTACTGAGGCCGAAAAGTCCTGTCTTAATTTGAACGTTCGCCATTTGCGCGGACCGATAAAACCAACTCTCAAATACGTTCCGACCAATTGCCGTTCACGGTACTTCAATTCATGCCCCGGCTCGCCATTCACAATATCGACACCGAATAACTGCTGCCAGTTTTCGTCCCAGTTCTCTTCTTCAAACCGCTTGATAATAAACAACATCGAAAGCAGATAACCGGGAATCGATTCGAGCCAGTCGTTATATTCATCGCTGTAATCAGCCGAGGGATTCAACAGCTTAATGACAGAGCCTAACGAACGTTGCCCGCCGAAAATTGGGCGAGACTTCGGATTGGAACTATAATCAGGAGCATTTTTGTAGTCTTTACGCCAACGAAGATGATAGTCGTCCTTTTGAATGATTTTATCGATGCGGGCAAAATCTTCTTCCAGATTAGATACAAAAAGTGGGCCGTAGTGCATGTAATCGACAAGTGACTTACTGATTTCGCTTTTTCCGCCGCCACTGACCGTACACGGTTTGTGACAAAATGTCCCTTCAGAAGAGGTTCCGATAAGTCGCCAACTTGGCGCACTCGGGTGCTTCTCCATACGAATTTGATACCCGCTGGGCGACATATAAACCTTGCCCGGCAGCAGAGGGATTTCCTGCGATTCATTATTGCGAACCCAACGAATACGTTGCTCCCGAAGGACTGCTTCTGCATTTTCCGGCAAGTAGATTAAATCGGGGAAAATAGCGTCGCTGCCATGCCCTTCGGGGTGAACGTT
This sequence comes from Planctomycetota bacterium, assembly GCA_024278285.1. Classification (GTDB taxonomy): domain Bacteria; phylum Planctomycetota; class Planctomycetia; order Planctomycetales; family Planctomycetaceae; genus Rubinisphaera. The sequence continues at coordinate 2,978 of JAJRTM010000010.1, read as the reverse complement.
GATCGCCCCCTGGGAAAGCTTGACGACATCATCAAAATTCAAACCGTTATCTTCCGAATGATCTGCCTGGAAGATTTCGCCCAAATTATAGCTGCGAAACGCAATCGCACCGCCTGCATGTTCTTCTTCTGCATTACCAAATAAATTCGCAGAAAAACTGAGTTGCGTTTTAACTTCTTTCTTGCAGTAACCAAAATAGTTATCTGCAATCAGCGTGATAATAACGCCACTTTCATCTCGGCAAGTAATTTTGAAGGGCAGACCATCGTTGTAAATTTCGTTCTCTTCTTTCCAGCACATACTGTCGCGTTGCAGCCGGGGTGTTGCCTGGTCCCAGTGAGGCAGCCCCAGTTCTTTCTTCGTGAAGTTGAGCATTTGCGGAGCCAGGATGACTGCGCCGGTATGTCCGGTCCAATGTTTCACATCGAGTGCGGCATCGTTATCGGGAATGAGTGGATCGCCTGCGTTTCCGAAAATGGATTCCACAAAATCAAGATTACTGACCAGCGAACCAGGAGCAAAAAAACGAATCTCCATGCTTTTATGCGGCGAGACCCCCGCAATTTCCGGGGAAACAATCGGTCGCAAAAATAAAGAAACAAACGTGCTGGCTTTTGTTTCACATTGCGAAGTAAAAGGCAACTCCAGATATTCAGCCGGCGGGTTCATCGCAATTCGAAACAGCTTCGCAAATACATGCTTCGGAACTGCCAACTTATCATCCGCAATAGGCAATCCCCCCTCGGTTACATGAAAGGTTCCTTTTGTCGTTCTGCGGTCATGTTTCGGGTTGTGTAATACGCCATTTTTCACACGGTACGAACTGACCAGTTCATTGCGATATTCATCCCCATAAGCAGGCAACGATAATACTCGCCCCATCCCGTGCCGATCCAATGTCACCATTTGATCCGGCAATTGCAGGGGCTGTTCTAAATTTAATGATTCAAAATAACGCTCCAGAAATTTTTCGATTCGTCTGTCAACAGCGGTGGGGGATTCCTGAAGCAGCCTGCTTTTTTCTCGATAATTTACCAGCAATGATTCTGCAATATCCTGAAGACCAGAATCTTCCTGCCCACAAGCCGCGGGTAACCCAGCGGCCAGCAACTGCAAATTCGCATGAAAAACAAGCCGCTTTTCAGCTTCTTGCCGTGTTTCGTTATCTTCGTAGAAACCAAGCGCCAGTTGTTGATTATGCAACCCGAATGTTTTGACAGTAGCGTTACGCGGAGATGTCATATTGCTTTGTAAATTAACCTGAAAGAGGTAAAGGAAAAATCCCAGCAAGCCTGGTTTGCCACAGCTAAAAAGAAGCATCGGGGCTTCACCAATGATGCGCCAATAGCGAGCCTGGATATTAAAGACTTTCACATTGAAATGTCGCAAAACGCAGACAACGGGGCAGGCTTTCTAACCTGAGGATTCACTGCAAAAGTTTCAAGAATAATACAAAGTTCGAAGCTAAATCGAAAGATTGTTCTACTGAATACCACATTCCTCGGACAGAAAATCCTATCGCGGCTAGTTTATTTTGAGCAATGTAACCACAAAAGTGCTGAGAAATATGCGTAAAGTACGAATACATTAACTGCCCTTGATGCGAGAGCCTTTGTATTGAGAAACTATTGCGAGAAATAAAACAACAGTTTCGTGTGCCACGGCTCTGTCAGTCGTGGCCCCAACAGGGAATAAAAAAAACGCGACAGATAGGATGGCGTGCTTACACCCATTGTTTATACATAAGTTTTGTCCCGGAGGGACATTGGCAAATAGCCCCAGGTTTTAACCTGGGGCATTGGTTGCAAGAGGACGAAGTCCTGTAGGGACGACGGAATTTATTGCTTTGATGCAAGGCAATGGAGGCTCGAAATAATCATGACGACCATCGTCCCTTCGGGACTACAGATTAACTGGGACGACGACCCCGGATTAAAATCCGGGGCTATTTGCCTCTGTCCCTCCGGGACTGATGACTCAGCTTTGTCTGAAAATACTTATGTATAAACAATAGCGTGCTTGCACCCATCAAATACGGTCTCCACTTCTCAGGCTCATGCCGGTGAATCAATGGCAGAATAACAACAGATTTTGCTCTTTTAATGTTCATTGAACACAACTCGGTACGCGAAGATGGGTGCAAGCACGCCATCCTACGACTGTGAGTCGTGATGCGTTGGAGTTAGCGTTTCCCGCAAAGGGGTCGCTTGAAATCCCGTTCGCACGGCTCACGGAGTCGTGGCACACAACAGGGAATCAGAAAACAAATCGCTACAGAAAAGACTGGCAATACATAAGAATTTTATCAGGCCAGTCTATAGGCTGTGGGCATTACTTGTCGTCAATAACGATGGCGTCTTCCAGCAGAAAGAGCTGCAGCCATTCGCCGTCGATGTAGATCGGGTCGATACGTAGTGTGCCGACGACATCGAAAGGGCGGCCCTGAATGTAATTGGTTGCTTCCCCTTTCTTGAGGACGGTACTGATGCGATCGTATATTTTGGGTGTGCGACCGAAGCAGCAGATTTCGTTATCTCGCACAAATTGAAAATAGGTGATTCCCTTCTGGGACATCGTCGGAAACATAAAACCGCGAATCCGGACTCGCTTACCCTCTAATCCGCTGAGCCAATCGGGAAACATTTCGATGGCGTCTTCAGGAACGGGTTCCATATTAAGGACTTTGAGTAAGTCGATATCATCAAAAGAAACACGAATTGCCCCTTCCTTTCCTTCTTTACGGAATTTCTTTTCCGGGATTAATAATTTGGGATCCCGCTTTTCGATTTTTCCGAGCAAGTCTCCGGGAAGCGTGCCGCGTGGTCGCATTGCTCCGGGTTGCAATGAAACAGGGCGGTTCGGGTTAGAGTTTAAGTTGTTCTTTGCAATCAAAGCAGTACCGGTTTTTTTCGAAGCCATTGTTGCGTTATTTCTTTTTCCAACTGGTTTCTCTTCGCTGCTATTCTCATTGCCATTGT
>JAJRTM010000136.1 GCA_024278285.1 Planctomycetota bacterium | reverse complement strand
TTACGATATCAACACGGGAGAAGAAACCTGGGTCGTTCCATTCGCCAGTTTTGATTCTCATCAGGGAAGACCAAAACAGATTCCCTGTGGACGCGGGTTAATTGTGGGAAATCAAGTGATGCTGCCTGTTGGGCAAAAGGAGATTTGGTATTTCGATTTAGAAAAAAAGGAATTCACTTCTCGTTCGCGCGTTGCAGATCCCAGTTTACGGCTTGGAAATCTGGTGATGGCACAAGGGAAATTGATTTCTGCAGGTCCAGACAGTATCGCCATGTTCCAGCCCAGGCAGGTGGTTGAACAGAAAATCATTCAACGCCTGCAGAAGGATCCACAAGATGCGTGGGCGTTAATGAAACAGGCAAAGATTTTCGCGTTGGAGCAACAACACGAAGCAGGGCTGCGGGAATTGAGCAAGATTGATCTGAAATTGCTCGATGGTTCTTTGCTGACGCAGTACCGCAGGCAGATGCTGGAATGCTTGAGCGTGATGACCAGAGAACATCCTGATCGATTTGAGCAACAGTTCGAGCAAATCCCGAACTTCATCGAAACCGACAGAGATCGCCAACAGTATTTGCGATTGTATGCCAGTCGCATGACTTATCGTAAAAATGATGCAAAAGCGTTTGAAGCATACGCCGAGCTGGCGAATTATCGTGGGAATACGTTAATGGATAATTCGTATGATGCGGATGCCTCATTCTCTTCCCGGCAAGATGTCTGGCTTAATGCACAGATGAAAGAACTTTGGGACAATTCATCGGGCGAAGTTACCTCTTTAATGATACGAACAGTTAACGATGCGGTTCAGCAGGCGATAGATTCAAACGACTTACTGCAGATGTTGCATGTGGTGCAAATTTATGGATTTCATCCTGATATTGAACCGATCTATTTTCGCATGGTGGAACTCGCCACCGAGCAACAAGATTTTGCAACGGCTCAGTTTGCCCTGAACACGATGGCTCGGCAAGACGATGAATCGATCGTTGCGACCTCGATCGCCCGGCGAGCCGAGTTGCTGAATCGGTATGGTTTACATTCCGATGCGTTGTTTTATCTCAATGCCCTCAAAGATAAGCCGGCTGACCTGGTGCTACTTGATGGCTTGACGGTTGGCGAGTGGTTACAGGAAAAACAGCAAGAGAAATGGTCTCGTTCAACGCCAGAGAATCCTTCTGATAATTCATGGGTGAATGAAGAATTCGAAGTCATACGCATCGGTTCAAGCAACGGGAACCGCCAGAATGGGACTGTTAATATCTCGGAATCAAACCTTCCGTTTTATCGGGAGCATCGGTTTCTGTTTAGTCCCAGAAGCAACCGTCTGGATATCATTCGGCTGCAAGACGATCAGTTGATCTGGTCGATTCCGTTACAACAAATGGCAAAGTCTGCGGCGACCAGTGTGCTGCCGATTCGTATTGAGGGGCATTTACTGACACTGTTTTATAAAGGAATGGTTCAGTGCTATTCACTGCCTGATCAACGGTTGGTCTGGTCACGCCCCATTTCGGATCAAGCGATAAACAGGTACACGATTCAAGCCACTCCGCAAAGACTTTCGGGATTACACAAGGCTTCGTTCGCAGCAAGCCGGTTGCGGGTGAACAACTCTCGCCGTAAATTTGGGCCCCTGGCAGTTTCCACCTCGCATACCCTGTGTTATTTCAGTAAACAGGAGTTGATCGCGGTCGATCCTCTCAATGGAGAAGTCCGTTGGATTCGACGTGGCATCCCGGCTGGCACTGTTGTTTATGGAGATGAACAATATCTGTGTCTGCTGACTCCCAACAGTTCTGAAACGAAAATCCTCAGTACAGCCGATGGGCGTCTTATTGAATCAGACAAGTTATCGTCGCTGGTCAGCCAGGCGGTCGCTGTGTTCAAGCATCAGATTATTACCGTGAAAAAGAATCAGTCCAGTATTTTGGGCCTGACCAGCAATACCATGAAAATTTCTGCGATTGATTTTATCTCTCACGAAAGTGTCTGGGAGTTCGGTATTGGGACGAACGATTACGTGGGACGGCTGGACGAGAACTCGCTGATTATTCTGAAAGCAGACGGGACCGTTCAAGTGCTTGCCTTGAGTGATGGAGAACTGCTGCTGGAAGGAAATATCGAAATGGTGAAAGGGCTTCGCGAAATTTCGGTCTTTTGTGATGCACAGCAATTATTTCTGGTCCTGAATACTTCAACGCATCAAACGTCGTATCTAAATATTCTTAATCAGCGAGTCAATGGCTACCTCGTCGCGATCAATCGTAAAACAGGAGAGCAGATGTGGAGACACGCCACCAAAGGCTTGAATCTTATTCTGCAGGATCTGAATCAAATTCCTGTGCTTCTTTTGGCAGCAAGAAAACCGGAACGAATTCATAAACTAACCATCAATATGTTTCGAATTCTTGTGATCGATAAACAAACGGGTAAACCTGTATTCGAAAAGTCGCTAACCACCCAGCAGGCACCAAATCAACTTTCATGGAGCCTGGCAAAAAAACAGATTCGCATGATTTCATATAATTCAATTTATACGCTAAGGCCAAAACGTAAAACAGATATTCCAAACCAGTGATCACGCTGGAACTATCACATGCAAAACAGGATGATGAGATTAAAGTTATTTCGCATTCCCCTTGTTTTATTCCTGCTGATATTATCAAACGGGATTGCACATTCTCAAGAAATAACTGAACCAGGTTTATCGTTAATGAAGCCTAAAATAAAAACGCTCGGCGG
>JAJRTM010000135.1 GCA_024278285.1 Planctomycetota bacterium | reverse complement strand
TCAGCCCGCGTATCACGGATTGGCTTCCATGATGGTGGAACAGGGCCGTCCCGATGAAGCACAACAACTCCTTTCAGCCTGGGCTGGATCACAACCTTATGTTGCAGATTCTTATGTTGAAATGGCCTGGCTGCAACGTGAGCTGGGTGACCCAACTTCTGCGGAACAAACTTTAAGACAGGCTTTGCGAGTCAATCCGCAACATGATCGTGCGATCGCTCAACTTGGGCAAGTGTATGAAGAACAAGGGCGTCCGCAAGATGCCTTCGAGATGTATCAGCGCTCTTTATATTTGGACCCAACACAAACCCAGGTAAAAGCCCGCATGGCTTCATTGGAAGAACAACTTCCCGTGACAATCAACACGGGGGGAATGCGATCACCAGGCATGTTGGCTGGGATGCCGTTCTCCTCTCCTGGAATGATGCAAGCCCCACAGATGGCAACATCGTACCCGGCAGCTTACCCACAAAATTATCCGCAAGCCTATCCAGGTATGATGGGACAAGGGCAGCACCTGCAGACACCTATGATGAGCATAACAAGAGCACCGGTGCCAGCCAGCTACGCATCGCCTTACGTTCCAGAACAAACCCGCCCAATGATGGCCCCTCCTGTTGCTGACTTAGCACAGCATCACGATCATTCAAGCCAACCAACTACTTTGATGGTCCCGCCTGCCTCGTTTAATCAAGCATCGCCTTCAGTGGTGCCTCAGATTTCACAGAACGTACCGGAAATCCGAGCCTTCTAATGGAGGGATACTATCCAACTTTGGCGTAGGGTCCGCTATGCGGACCATCTCATGAAATAGAGGGCTCCACTTCCCATCGCGGTCCGCATTAGCGGCCCCTACAGACTGGCTGAAGAGAAGCACTCTCCATGTAAAAGCAAAAGCTGGGTTGAATAGTTACAATTTGAAACAGTGCTAAACGAGCCGAAGGTTAAACCCTCCGGCTCAATTTATATCGGAACCGATTATCATGAAAATATTGTTGGGACAAATTCTGAATCGTATTAATAATTCTCGATTGCTCATCGCGATCTGCTTGTTCGTTTTTTGTATGCAGTTCATGACAACTGCTTACGCCCAGGAAACAGAGGCTTCTAAAACAACAACGACGCCCGAACAGACAAAAGAAGTAAAAAAAGAGAATAGAGCAGAAACCCTGACACCGGAGAAAATACAGGCCCAGATTGAGCAAGTCGAAAAAGAGACCTCGTTAGATAAAGAACTTCAGGGGCAAATTCTCACCACTTATAAATTGGCGATGAGTTCTGTTCAGAAAATTAACGAGTATCGAAAAAGAACAGCCATCAACCGGGAAGCACTGAAATCGCTTCCAGAAAAAGTAGAATTATTGAAGCAGGCACTGGAAAATCTTCCCGATGAACTTCCATTGGAAATAACCGAGGAGATGGACTCGAAGCAGCTTCAGAAAATAGCAACACAAACTCAGGGAAAACTGAGAGCTTTTGAAGTTGAACGAGCCCGAGCCGAGCAGGCCTCCAAGCAGAGAGTCCAGGATCGAAAAATAGCCGTTAAATTGCAGGCGACTTATGCAGAACGTCTCAAAGAACTGCAAAAACGAATTTCAACTCCTGCTGCTGCCGGCGAACCTTTGCAATTAACGCAGGCGATTAAAATACAGAATCAATCGCAGTTGAAAATGCTGAACGAAGAATTTGGAGCAGTCAAAGAAGAACTCAATCGCTTTGATGCCGAAAAAAACGCCCGCCTGTTGTTTCAGGAACTTGAACTTTCCACACGAAAAGTGGAATTGCAAAAAAAACTGCTTAAACGTCTACAGAAAAAACTGGCCGATAAAAAACTGGCCGAAACGAACAAAGAGCTGGAAGAACTCAAAGAGGAAGAATCGATTCCTTTGCTGCAAACGCACATCGAAGAAACAACCAGATACACCGAAACGATTCGGGATTTGATTGCCCGCACAAAAAAAATTCGAGATAGACAAAGTGAAGTCAACACCATTCTGGAAAGTGTCAGCAAAAGCGAACGAAAATCCCAAGAAACAGATCGCAGCTCGGCCGGGAAAAGTCAGGTCTTTGCTCTCTCGCTGCTTCGTCAATTGTACGAGCTTCCCAACATTGAAAAACATCGAAGCGAGTTAAAGAAAAGACGATCCATCATCAGCGAGGTGACCTATCAGCAGATTGAATTGCGGGCAACCTCTCGGGATTTGATCAATATTGATGGCATCATCGAAAAAGCAAAACCGAAAATCCATCAAGACCTGGAAAAAGATGGCATCGCCTCTTTATTCGGCAATATGATTGAGAAAAAGCTAAGAAAAATATTGATCCAAAAGCGGGAAACAATCGAAAATCTGGAATCAAACTACAGCACCTATCTGGACGTTCTAACGACGCTGGATGCTTCACAGAATTCGCTCGTCAATACGGTTGATAACTATCGCAATTTTATCCGTCAACGAATTTTCTGGATAAGAAGCGGTAAAACAATCGGGCTCGGTTCACTCAGCACACTTGCCCAGCCTGCGACCTATCCTTTTTCATGGGCAGATGCACGAAATATTATTTCTGAATATCAAATGGATCTTCAGAAGAACTACTATATTTATGCGATTGCAATAATAGTCTGGCTGATTCTGATCTTACTGCGTGTGCAGGCCGGGCAGGAATTAACTGCGATCGCGACCCTGGTACAGCGTAGTAATTATGCCAATATTGTGCCGACGCTGCGTGCGATATTTTTGACAATAGTCATTGCAGCCCCCGGACCGTTATTTCTTTTATTCGCTGGCTGGCGTTTGGGGGAAGTGGAAGATGAAAGCGTTTTTCGCGAAGCATTTGCCAAAACGCTGATTCTGATCGGAGCCGCGTTTGCGATTCTGGAATTCTTCCGACAAAGTTGCAGGCGACACGGATTGGCAGATTCCCATTTTAACGGTCCGAATGTACTTTCCACTCGCGTTCAACGTCACCTGCTCTCTTTTACGCTGATCGTGTTACCCCTCTTTTTTGCAGTGACATTGCTCAACCAGCTTTCAACCGATCTTGATCGTCACATTTTCGAACGGCTCTTTTTTATTGCGGGGATGGTTATTTGTTCCATCTATGCCAACCACTTTTTGAACCCGAGCGGACCGTTAATGCGGGAACTTTTCCTGCTCGATCAGGCAGCTTATTTTTCGAAGACCCGCTGGTTATGGTATCCTTTTGTAACACTGTTTCCGTTGCTGTTGGCAGGGATGGCCTGGGTGGGGTACTACTACACGGCCAGTCAACTCGCGTGGCGATTTATGCTGACAATACTACTGTTGGTCAGCCTGCTCTTTTTCTGGGCGCTGGCGATTCGCTGGTTCCGCATTGCCCAGCGATGGTTTCGGATTTATGTGCTGCGGGAACAACGTCAAAAACCGCGTAGTGGTTCTCAAACAATCGATTCGCAACAGCAACTGCTGGCTCAGGAGGAAGAATCGAACGAGGAAAAACGAGAACAGCAGGCGATGCGGTTAATCAACTTCGCCATTTATTTACCGCTGCTGGTTGGCCTGTGGATGATCTGGGCAGATACTTTCCCTGCGATTGAATATCTTAATCAAATTTCCCTGTGGCAGAAAATTGTTCAACAGGAAGTTGCGAGAGCAGACGGCGGTGTCGCCATCCAGACCGTGCGCGAAGCGGTGACGCTGATTGATCTTGGAATTGCCTTATTTGTTTGCATTGCGACAATCAGCCTGTCTCGCAACCTGCCCGGCATGATCGATTTTTCCATTCTGCAGCGAATCGGCCTCGATGCCTCTTTACGGTACGCCTTGACCAGCGTTATCGGTTACCTTGTGACCATCGCAGGGGTGGCGTATGTGTTTAACCTGCTCGGTTTTCGCTGGGAGCAAATTCAATGGCTCGCCGCTGCACTCACGTTCGGTTTGAGTTTTGGACTGCAGGATATTTTCGCGAACTTTATATCCGGTTTAATCATTCTGTTTGAACGACCAATCCGCATCGGCGATGTTGTCACGATCGATGGCGTGACCGGCACTGTCACAAAAATTCGGATTCGTGCTTCGACTGTCACCGACTGGGATCGAAAAGAATATCTTGTTCCGAACAAAGAAATCATCACCGGACGTTTACTGAACTGGACACTCAGCGACACCCTCAACCGCCTGGTCATTCCCGTCGGCGTTGCTTACGGAACCGATACCGAAAAAGTCCGCCAGCTTCTGTTTGAAATTGCCAGGCAAGAGCCAGAAGTTCTCGACGAACCAGGCACACTGGTCACGTTCCAGGAATTTGGTGACAGCACCTTGAACTTCGTCATGCGTGCATATTTGGGCAACATGGATAATCGCATGGAAACAGTGCACCGCCTGCATACAGCGATCAATCAGAAATTTGCAGAAGCAGGAGTCGAAATTGCCTTCCCGCAACAAGACCTCCATCTCCGCACCGTCCCGCCACATTGGACTAATCCGGTCCATTAAGCCGGGTAGGGTACGCTGTGCGTACCATGGCTATTGGGTAATGTATGCTATAATAGCTATTCTCTGATATAACGTGGGCAACCATTGGTCTGCACGGCAG
>JAJRTM010000134.1 GCA_024278285.1 Planctomycetota bacterium | reverse complement strand
GCTGGAAAGCCCATATCTGTACCACGCCTATCGAGGATGGCTGCCTGGAAGTTTGCGCCGCGAAAGGTGAGGAGTGGGGCAAGAATTTCGTCTTCTTTGTATCCGTAATATTTGCCCTTGACCTGCTTTGCAGTTTTGTTGGTGAGTTTGTGGATTACTTGATCAACATTCTCAATAATATCTGTGCGTACATCCAACTGGAACAAACTACGGATGAGGTCTCTGGCTTCGTAAAATTCAGCCGCAGCGTGCTTGTACAGATAAGCTTCAAATTCTTCCGGGTGATCGTATGCTTCCTTGACAAGTTGGTACAGACGTTGCCGGGTTAAAGGCTGATTGGGATCAACCTTTCCTTTGAGGAAATGATAGACATTTTCGGGTACAAGGCTGATAGCCCAGTTAGGTATAGATTCCTCTTTTTTATGGCGGGCTAAACGGCCGAATCGCTGCAAAAACTTACTGGCGGTATGTGCCTCAAAAATCAGAATATCTTTGGCCGTTTCGCCCTTGAAATCAATCCCTACTTCAATTGTAGAAGTGCCGACAGTGATAGGTGCGAGCAGTGCTTGCCGTCGCTCGGTGTCGGAACTAAAACCGTGTACTTCGCCAACGGTTTTGTTCGGGTAACGATCACGCAGTTCCTGCGCCAGATTGATGGCTCCAGCTACTGAATCGAGGATGGTGACAACACGCGCCTTTGGATGTTGTTCCATAAAGGCATCTACCAAAGGCAGATTTTCGTTGATGGTTTCTGGCGCTTTCCATCGCCTCAAATCAGCGGGAAGAACGGTCAATTGGAGCGGTTGGGCGATGGTGCGGGCATGGGGATCGTTTGACGGCTTTGCTTCCAATTGTTCGACACGAATGTTTAGTTTGTCGCGCAGCCACTTCATTGCATCCGAAGCTGGCGTGGCTGAGGCAAAGATGAAAACACGGCCTGTTTTGGGATTGATTGCTTGCAGGGCGCCGATGAAGAAGATGACATCGGCCATCTGTTTGACATTGTAAAGATGGAATTCGTCGAAGATCATCAAGCGGTAATTATCTGCCAAAACAGAGAAAAGCCGCCGTCGTTGACTCTCGTTGCCTTGCCCATATTGGCCAAAGGCAAGATAGTATAAAATGTCAGGATTTGTCAATATGACTTGACGCCAATTGAGTGTTCTTTCGAGGGTGTCTGCATGTCTGCGGTCGCCATATTCCAATCCCAATTTGTCTAATTCCTTGCTGTCAATGCGATAAACCCAATCATCCCACCCCAAAATGCTTTTATATAATGGCGCAAGTGCGTTTTCCTGATCGCGGATAAGCTCGTTTGTGGGATACACGCCTAGCGCTGACATCCCTGTTCTGAGACTGTAGGCATAACTGGTCAATGTTTTACCGCTACCGGTTGGCGTAACCAGGAAAATGCAAAGTGTTTCGTTGTTTTCAATGGCTTCCTGAACCAGTTGAAACGCTTGCCACTGATAAGGGTAGGGCTTCATGTCTGGCAGCCAATCAGCGTTCACCTGATCATAAGCGACGGGTGGGATGTTGACGGTGAAGGTCATTTTTTGCGCCTGCCTTTTTTGGTGGGTAACGGCCGTGCCAGATAAGCCATGTCAGCCGGTAAACAAATTGTTGATTTATCACCAAAATTAGCCTGATAATACACGCCATCTGGAAAGCGGGTATGGTTGATTAGGCGTGTGGGAAGCGTGGCTGGCAATACGTCGCACACAATGGGATCGGTTGGGCAATCACGCCAGTTGAGTAAGGTGTCAGATGTGAAAGAGCCTTCTTTTTTCTGGGTTTTTACGGCCGTTTCCAACTCAACATGTGCTTTTCCAGAGAATTTACCCAACCTGATGCGAGTCGTTCGCCCTGCCAATAAATCTTGAAAAGCAGGTGATTGCGGCAAATTTTTATCATTTGCCACTAAAACATAAAACATAAACTCGCTGTCTGGGCGCAATACACGAGCAAAACCCCAATCAGGATAGCCAATCGAGGTTTCTTTACCCGGATAAGCATACCCTTCACGAATCGTATTCCATTGCACCAGACGATGAGAGAAGCGTAGGGGCGCTGCTGGTGTCAGGCAAACTGTACCGTTCAAAGGAGATAACTCCTCGGCATAATGTGGTATTTGCTTTAGGTGTGTGTAGGGAACGGCCGTCGCCAAACCAAGCGCGTAGGAGAGAGCGTAATTATGGATAAACGCGCCGGTTTCATAAATTTTTCCCCGCTCAACTGTTGCATAAAACAGATAATCAAGGAGTTTTAACCGGCCTCGATAAATTTGCATGGGAATCCCCCTCTTACACAACAAAGGATGCAGATTGGGTTGTCAGGTCGCGTAAGAATGCCGCGAATTCATTTTCATTCTGGTTGAGTTGCCGCACTTCTTTGAGAAATACGTTTAGATCATTGCCCTGGAGTAACTCTAATCGCCCCGCAATGTCAGTCGTCAGCGTGTTAATGGTTTGCGGTACATGTTTCTCGAAGTTTTGCAGCGAGAGATAACCGGCAGTCAAATCAATGTCGTCATCGGCCTGAAAAGCATCATACAATCCTTGCGTCATTTCCAGGTTAGCGAAAATCTCAACATCTGAAAACGCGACAGCCATAACATGATTGCGGATTGTGCCTTGACGGGTGCTTTCTTTACCATAGCGTGAAGTGCGAAGAATGTTGCTCAACACATAGGTAAATTCGTTTGCAGTCAGGTCAACGGTAGTCACGACGGCTGGCAGAAAAACAGAAGGCACGGTGTAATCATATTTTGTGATAGTACCGGATGTGTGTGTCTTTTCGTCAATAACATTAAAGTTGATGCGTTTTTGGATGAGTGGATACGGCCGTACACTAAAACAAGAATCGGTCATAATACGTGATTTGCGCGATCCTTCACCCTCAATAGCCGCATAACCGTATGTCAAACAATCGGGACAATGGGTACATAGCCCTTCCATCAGGTAGCAATCACTATAGGACTTAACTTTCTCCGTTTTCTTTTTGCCGCTTTCGGTAGCTGCTACCTCAGTTTCACCAAATGCCACTTTCATAACTTGCCCATCTTTATTTCTAAGGATTGCGTAAGGGAAAATATCATATTGACGCAGCAAAGCTTTTCCCGTGCGCCGTTCCGGCGCAACTTGTTTACGTTTGAACATTACCAGGCGATCTACCCGTTCTGGACTGGTCAATCCCGCCTGAGTTTGTTCTGTATCCTGTTGTTCGCCGCCCTCTGTGGTGAAAATGGAATAAGATTTTGTCTCACGCAGCAGCACAATAGTGGCGTAACGTCCAGTGGGGGTCTGTGGAATATCTTGTACAAAACGGCGTTCGTACTGTTCGAGCGTTGCAATTGAAATAGATGACATAATATTTCCTCCTAAATTATTCTTGATCGGATGATTCTTCTACTTGCTTGGATGCCTGTAATTCTTTACGTTTTTGCCAAAATTCAGAAAGATGGCGGTCAGTGTAATAATACACGCCGTCCGCTAAAGAATTTTCCAGGCGCAAGAATGCCGTGAAGCTACCGTGCGCCCGCCCCAGATAAACTTTATCAACCAAAATATCAATCAGGTTGCGCGTTAACTGGTTCAAGTTGCCGCTAAAGGGGTTAATGAACCCATCGCCGCGCCTTGTTTGTTGCCGTCGTTCCATCGCTTTAAGCAATGTGCCGCTGGCTAAATCTTTTAATTCAGCCTGAGCTTGCTCTGAAGGTATCTTTCCCGTCAGAGCGGTTTGGCGCAATTCTGGAATAAGTGGGAATCCCTTTTGTAAAGCGCCCATTGCCTCACGGAAAGCAAGCTCATAATTGTGTATTTTACCTCGCCCGTGCGCTCCAAATGGCAAACGCAACGTCAGAGCAGCCTTACTTATTTCTTCTACAAGATTCATCAATTTACCTCCTCGGATTTCAAGTAATACCTGACAAGCTATGTCTAAAGGGGGACGAGGAGATTTCCCCTCGTTTCTACGCGCATATTCTTTGTAAAAATGCGCCCCCGCAAGATCGTTCACGTTATGGTCTCCTAAATATTGGGCAATGTGTTTATCTTTGGCATTG
>JAJRTM010000133.1 GCA_024278285.1 Planctomycetota bacterium | reverse complement strand
GGCGTATGAACCTGTATCCCTGCTGCTCCCTGCACGAGTGGTTCTATCACGAAAGCGGCCACTTCATCGCCATGTTTTGTAAGAGCCTGTTTGACAGAATCGTAACAGTGGTTGATCCAGCTTTGTTCGCTGTGTCCTTCTGGAACACGATACAACACAGGCGAAGGAACGGTAATTGTGTTGAAGAGCAAATCATCAAACGGTTGATGAAACGCATCGATTCGCCCAATCGAAACCGAACCGATGGTGTCTCCATGATACGCCCCTTCGAGCCGCATAAATGTCGTCCGTTTTTCTCCACGCGGTTTTTTCTGAGCGTGATACTGCACCGCGATCTTCAAAGCGGCTTCAACCGCGGTCGCTCCTGCATCTGAATAAAAAACATGGTTCAAATCGCCTGGTGTTCTTAAACTGAGTTCATGTGCCAATTCAATCGCAGCAGGAGAAGTGCCCCCCAGAAATGTCGTGTGAGCGATCTTTCCGAGTTGATCAACAATCGCAGCATCCAATTCCGGCACCTGATAACCATGCACATTACACCACAACGCAGAGATGCCATCCAGGTATCGCTTGCCCGCAGCATCCTGCAGATAAAAACCTTCGCCGGAAACAATCATCGGGGGTGATTCACGCGCATAGGCAGTCATCGGCGTAAACGGATGCCAAACATGATCCACATCCCACTGCTTCCATTGAGGCAGCATCGAATCAAGATTTGCAGTATTTCCTGAATGCTTCTGAACAGCCTGATTCATGTTTCGATTTCCCTAAGTCGGCATCGCCGGAACCAAACAGAGATCAGGCGAGCCGGGTCAGTGATGACCCTGGTAACTTTCGAGTGCCAATTGGTTGCCGATCTGTAACAGCAGAGTCACCAGGGGGTTAACACCCCCGGCTCGCCTGAAAAGATCCTGCCACTTTCGCGCAGCATTTCATTGATAAGATCCTAAGAACTTAAATGCGATCTGCTACTTTCTGTTCGGCTCTGCGAAAATAAAGCAGGCCGCCAACCAAAATTGCCACGGTACTAAGCAGGGTCACCGACATCATCGCCAAGTCTGGTGCTTCTGCTCCAGTAAGAGCCCAGCGGAATCCTTTGATGACCCCGACCATCGGATTAAAAGCGTGAATAATTTGATACTTCTCTGGAATGATCGAACCGGATTCGTAAATGACGGGTGAAATAAAGAAACCCATTTGAATAGCAAACGGAACGATATATTTAACATCCCGATAAAGCGCATTGATCGCAGAAAGCCAGATGCCGACCGAAAGCGATACCAGTAACGCCATCAGCGTGAACGGGATGATACACAACCAACGAAAAGTTGGATAATATCCAAAGAGCAGAAGCACGCCGAATAAAACGAGTAAACCAATCGCAAAATCTACCAGCGCAACCAGTGCTGTCCCGACTGGTAACCAAAGGCGGGGGAAATAGATTTTTGTGATGATGTGTCGATTGTTTACCAGTGAATCACTCGCATCACGAACGGTTGTTGCAAACAGATACCACGGTATCAAGCCACTCAACGCGGTCACAGCATAAGGAGCATTCCCGGTCGTCGGCGTCTTGTTCATCAACGAAAACAGCACCTGAAAAACGAGCAGCGTGCCAAGCGGTTGCACAATCGCCCAGGCTGCTCCGATGACGGCTTGCCGATATCGCACTTTGAAATCTCGAAGGGCAAAGACCAAACCAAGTTCACGAAACTGCCACAATTCTGCAACATCCAGCACCTTCCAGCCCGGCTGTGGACCAAAATAGTCCATCGGCAAAACCTCCTGCAGTTCTTGCAGTTGCTCCCGTTCTGTATTGCTTTGCGTTTTCGTCATTTCTGGAACTGTAGGGTGGCCTGTTAAATATCATAAGTTGTTGTTAGTTCAACTGTTGCGATTTGTTTTATGATTTCCTGTTGGGTGCCACGGCTCTGTGAGCCGTGCGAGCGGAATCCCAAGTTACCTTTTGCGAAAACGCTCACTCTAACGCATCACGGCTCACAGAGCCGTGGCACACGAAATCGTTATTTCTCGCAACAGTTTCTCAATACAAAGGTCACTCACCTCTCTCATCTGCCAGGTTATTTAACAGGTCGGCTGTTAGCTCCGCGAGTAGTGGACTCTACAAAATCGAACTCTCATTGTAACTTTATTTATTTTTTAATTCAACGGGCGATTAAGGAACCTCTATTTATTCATAATTCTACGATAGAACAGAGGGGAGAGATTCTTGCCTGCCTGCAACAGAGCATGCTCTTGCAAAACAGACAGGAATGTCTGTGCTCCTTTTGAATCCATATTCTATCGCCAGGGGGCGGACCAGTTGCTGGTCTGGTAGCCGCTGCGGATTCGCCATTCTCGTAAATTGGCGAGTAACTCGCGTTTCTTTTCGAGATGGTCTGGCTGGTCCCAGAGATTGCTGATTTCATTCGGATCGTTTTTCAGATCGAACAGTTGCCCCCACGGTTCGTCGAGAAAGTGAACCAGTTTCCAATCGGTGCTGCGGATCATGGTCATAAACTGAGTACCAGTGAGAATGCCATCCTGTGCCTGCTCAGCGTAAACAAAATCCCGTGGCGACCACGGTTTCGATTCAATCGCAGGCAAAAGCGACTTCGCTTCCAAACCTTGCGGCACTTCCGCCTGTGCCATTTCGAGAATCGCGGGGCCAATATCCATCTGCTGGCAAAGGCCATCGATTGTTTTCCCTTGCGAGAATCGTCCGGGAGACCAGACAACCAAAGGCATTTTTGTGATCGTATCATACATCGTCCATTTTTGGCTGTGACCATGATCGGTTAAACAATCGCCATGGTCAGAAGTGAAAATGACGACCGAATTTTCGAGATATCCTTTTGTTTCGAGCGTTTGCAGAATCTTGCCGATTTTTTTATCAATCATCGTCACATTCGCCAGGTAGTAAGCGCGCTGGCGGTGACGTTGTTGTTCGGTCGGGTTCAATTCCAAAACGACCGAATCGTGATCGACTTCCTGATTATGCTGACGTAAAACTTTTAACGGTTCAGGTTGTTGATCGAGTTCCTGTTGCGAAACCGGGAGCAGCGGAAGCTCTTTTTTCAGATAAGGTTCTGCATAACGCGGGATCGGATCGTAAGGGGGATGCGGACCGGGGAAGCCGATTTCCATAAACAACGGTTCGGTGACCGGTTTCGATTCGAGCCACCAGCAGGCCATCTCTCCCACAAACATATCGCTGTGCAAATCTTCGGGGAGATTCCAATCGAACGCACCCAGGGCATCGCGGTAATCGTCCCGTTGGCGATACAGTTCCCGCTGTTGTTTGACGTGTCCGCGAATTCGAATCGCCTTGTCCCATTCATCGAAATAAAAGCGTTCTTCCAGATACCGATCTTTATTTTCGACGACATACCGTTCGTGAAAACCGAGTGGTGTATCGTAAGGATAGCTGTGCATCTTGCCGATGTTGATGCAGCGATAACCGGATTTGGCGAGTTGTTCGATCCAGGATCGTCGCCAAAGGTCTGCGTTTTTCAAGATGCCGGTTGTGTGCGGATAATACCCGGTAAACAGACTCGCCCGAGCCGGCGCACAAGAGGCAGCCGTAATAAAACAGTTGGTAAAAGTGACCCCTTCATTCACCAGATGGTCCATGTTCGGCGTTTCCATAAACGGAAAACCGAGAGCAGCGATTGTGTCGAAGCGTTGTTGATCAGTGATAATAAAAATGATATTGGGACGCTGGGACATACGCGAGTTCCTATCGATATTTTAATCAGACAGACAGGAATGTCTGTACTCCGGATTATTTGATCGGGTCGTAGCCGTATTTTTCCAGGACAAATTTCATACGGGTGTTGACAACTTCTGCCAGCGCGGGATCTGTCGGGAATTCGTTCTTCTTGTATTCCTTGATGCCAGCTGCATACTTTTCGATTTTTGGTTGTACTTCAGAAAAATCGGGCAGCGACAGGTTTTCGTAAATTTTCTGCATATTGCCGAGGATATCTTTTTCCAGATCCTCGAATCTTACTTCATACAAATTTCCCTCGGGGATCAGATGTTTATCTGCTTCGTAAGTTTTAACGCATTCTTCAAACGCCTGGTAAACCAGTTCTTCGTGGCTTTCCATATTCACTTTTCCAAGAGCATTGGTCTCAAACATTGTGCTTCTCATATGATGTGTC
>JAJRTM010000132.1 GCA_024278285.1 Planctomycetota bacterium | reverse complement strand
TCATGCGGAAACTCTTGGTGATGATGAACACCATGCTCAAAACCGATACCAAATGGAACGCTCACCTCAAAGAAAGTTGAAAAATGATCACAAAACCAAAACTATTTCCTTGACTTTTGACACAGCCACTCCGTGGTTATTATTTTTCCTGTTTGGTTCCGGCTACGCCGGGTTATGAATACAGCAATCATTTCTCAAAATGGAGACCGTATTTGATGGGTGCAAGCACGCCATCCTACTATCTATCATTATTCAACTAAAGGAATACAACAATGTCCAGACAACTTATTTTCTTTTCGCTTTCCCTGATCATCCCACTTCTTGGAGCAGTCCCATTGTTCGCAGAAGATGATGCGGCGGTTCTTGTTTCCGAATTCATTTACGAATCCGCTCCGTTCCCGGAGTGCCATGCTTCGACGGTTGAGCAAACAACACAAGGGGATATTGTCGCTGCCTGGTTTGGTGGGGTCGAGGAAAAAAGCCCCGATGTCGGCATCTGGGTTTCCCGATTACAAAACAGCAAATGGACAACGCCTGTCGAAGTAGCTAACGGGGTACAATATACGACAGCTAAAGGGCGAACTCACCGCCATCCAACCTGGAATCCGGTTCTGTTTCAGCCGAAGTCGGGGCCGTTGATGCTTTTCTACAAAGCGGGACCAACTCCACAAACATGGTGGGGAATGTTGACCACTTCCACCGATGGCGGCAAAACATGGTCGCATCCTTGCAGGCTGCCCGAAGGAATACTCGGGCCAATCAAAAACAAACCGGTTCAATTAGCAAATGGAGATATTCTCTGCCCGACCAGTAACGAAACGAACGAAAGCAGAAGTAAATGGACCGTGCATTTTGAGAAAACAAGCGATCTGGGAAAGACCTGGCAGAAAATTGGTCCCGTCAATAACGGTATTGAAATCCAGTCGATTCAACCAAGCATCCTTTTCCTGGGCGAAGACAAACTGCTGGCGATTGGACGAACCCGCAATGATCGTATTTTTGAAGTCGCCTCAAACGATGGCGGAAAAACCTGGGGCGAAATGACGCTGGGAAGTTTACCGAATCCTAACTCGGGAACGGATGCAGTCACGCTGAAAGATGGACGCCATTTAATCGTTTACAATCACGTCACCGGCAATCCCAAAAGTTGGGGGGGCTAACGAACTCCACTGAATGTAGCGGTTTCCAAAGATGGGCACATCTGGCAGGCAGCGGTGGTTCTCGAATCTCAACCGGGTGAATACAGTTACCCCGCGGTTATCCAAAGTTGTGATGGCTTAGTTCACATCACCTACACCTGGAAACGAAAACGTGTTAAATATGTCGTACTTGACCCAGCGAAACTGACTCTGCGCCCAATGAAAGATGGTCAGTGGCCCAAATAATTGGTTAGCTGGTTCCTAACCCTTGATCACATCGTTAAGTCGTGTTTGAATTTCACCAGGTAAAGTACCTATTGAAATGCCTGCCTTTTGGATCTGCAGCAAAACCCGACGATCCAGTGAAGTCTTGATATCGGTAGACGGATCTGGATCGGGCTTGCGACTCAGCAGGTCTGCATGCCAGTCGTCAAGAACTTTTAACGTGACGGGATCAGGAACTCCCTGCAAGGCGTAAACCACTTCTTCCATAATATTTTGCTGAGCTTCCAGGTGCTCGGTATAAACGCCTGCAATTTCCCGCAGAAGTTTGGCCCGGCGTTGCCTCATGCTTTCGTTCCAGGTTTGAGGCTCCGGTTCTGGGACTGGTTTTCCCTGATTCCATTCACTGGCAACTTGCCGAATTAAACCGGGCAATCCGCTACTTAACTTTTCCAGTAATTGCGGGCGATCTTTCGGATCAGTTTTCTCAAACGTCTTGTAAACAATCTGCTGCAATTCCAGTCCGAACAATCCGGGGATCTTTTTGATCATTTCTTTAATCTGAGGATCTTCAGAATTGCTCCCCGTTTTTTTAACCAGCACATCTTTTAATCCAGTACTTTTTTTATTTTGATTGTACCCATCATCGGGATGTTCTTTTTTGTGCTTTTTGATCGCTTCCGGATCAAAACCAGCCAGGTAAGGAGAAATGATTTCATCGAATTCAGCAGGTAATATCGGCTGGATTTTATGAAACGCAACCGCAGAGGCATACCCGACTTTGGAGTGCATCACCGTATTGCGCGTGCTGCCAGAAAGTGTAAACATGAAAAAAGAAGCGGTCAGACAAATTGTCGCTCCCTTGACGAAACCGAAAATTGCCCCCAGATGCCTGTCAAAATCATCAAACTTCATTTTTTCAAGGCTACCTTTGATCAATCGAGCCAAAGCAAAAGCTCCAAAGGAACTGACAACGTACAACCCGAAGATTGCGATCCAACGACTCAGTGGTGGATCAATGCCAAGTTGCGGCGCAACGCTGGAAGAAACAGTGTTGGCGAAAAAAAAGCAGACAAGCAACCCCGCAATTGTTGCCAACTGCCAGACAAGCCCCTTCACCATTCCACGCCAGATTGATAACCCGATAATTACCAGACAAACGATATCATACCACATCAGCAGCATCCTTGCTTACAGGCCCTGAAAAATGCTCAATTGTTAAATTCTTGGTGAATTATAGAGAACAGCCTATTTCGCGGAAAGAGGAGTTTTTTTCGTCTTTAAATCACCAGGATTCAGTAGGGAAACTTAACCCGGATAAACCGGAAAGTAGGTGTTAGGAAAAGTAGGTTAGGCTTTCCAGCCTGACAAATGCGGTTTCCAATATGAGTAACTTTCGATTTACCAGCGAACATCAAAGTACGAATCAAAAAGTTTCCGAGTTATTGCGTCAGGCTGGAAAGCCTAACCTACGGGGTTTTCGGAATATCCTGCCAGTTTTGCTCAGCATTTCATTGATAAGATGTTAACCTGACGCTCCCTGGCTCGTCTGAAAAATTTTCTAACCATCACTGTGCATCAAATCCCAGGTGGTGTAGCCGCCGCTCAAATTGAATGCTTTTCGATTATTCTGCAGAAGAATTCGAGTCGCCAGATAACCTCGCATACCAACTTTGCAATACGCGATAACCGTTTGCTCAGCGGGGATTTCGTTGATGCGATTTCTCAAATCATCCACCGGAATATTAACGGCTCCTTTAATATGCCCACTTTCAAATTCCGCGGGAGTACGAACATCAAGTAACAAAGCATCTTTCCATACATCTTCGTTTAGTTGATCCGCATGGACAATCGGCTGATCTTTTCGCAGCACTCCCGAGGCGACAAAGCCGAGCATGTTGACAGGATCTTTAGCGGAACCAAACTGCGGAGCGTAAGAAAGTTCCACTTCTTCCAGATCGTAAACGGTCATCCCGGCTTGAATCGCCATCGCGATGATATCAATTCGCTTATCAACTCCCGCGCCTCCCACGCCTTGTGCTCCCAGAATCTTTCCGTCCTCTGGTGAGAAAAGTAATTTGAGAGTCATCCCTTGTGCGCCGGGATAATAACCTGCATGATGAGCCGGGTGGATGTAAACTTTTTCGTAAGGAACATCAAACCGCCGAGCTGCTTTCTCGCTGAAGCCTGTCATCGCAGCCGACATACCAAACAAGCCGACAATGGCTGTTCCCTGTGTGCCCCGATAAACTCCTGTTCGCCCGAAAATATGTTCTGCAGCAAGTCTTCCCTGTCGATTTGCCGGTCCCGCTAATGGCACCTGTGTCGGTTCTTTAGTGATAAATTCATAAGTTTCCACCGCATCGCCGACCGCATAAATATCAGGGTCAGCCGTCTGCATATTTTTATTAACTTTAATTCCGCCGCGTGGTCCGATTTCCAGGCCGGCATCAACCGCAAGAGAATTTTCGGGACGCACGCCAACTGAAAGCAACACGAAATCGGCGAATTGATGGTCTCCAGATTTGAATGTCACTCGCAACCCCTGTTCGGTTGCTTCGATAGATTCATTTGTATCGCACAGACGAACCAGGACACCTTTTTCTTTTAGCGTTCGCAAGATAGGCTGTGTGATCTCTTTATCCAGAGGAGGCATGATTTGATCCCCCAGCTCTAGAAGCGTTGTTTCGATTCCACGCTTGATAAGATTTTCAGCCATTTCCAGACCAATGAATCCGCCACCGATTATCACGGCTCGTTTTGCATCCCCTGTCACAATTTTGAGTAGCCGATCTGCATCCTGCAAATCACGCAATGTATAAACACCAGGTAAATCCGATCCAGGAACTGGTGGCACAAATGGCTTCGCACCTGGAGAAAGAATTAACTTGTCGTACGATTCGGTTGAAGTTAAATCCGTTTCCAAATCGCGTGCAGTGACCGTTTTATTTTCCCGATCAATCGAAACCACTTCCGTTCGTGTTCGCACATCAAGACGAAATCGTTGTTGAAGAAGCTCTTTGGGGGCAACAAGTAATTTTTGACGCTCTGCAATTTCTCCACCGATGTAATAAGGTAAACCGCAATTAGCAAAAGAAGGATCGTGACCACGCTCAAACAGAATAATCTCCGCCTCTTCAGAAAGCCGCCTGGCTCGTGCTGCCGCCGATGCTCCCCCCGCAACCGCTCCCACAATGATAATCTTCACTGTAAATTCTCCTGAAATATTAATTCGAATAACCTACACTCAGCAAAGCCGGAACCAAACAGGGATTTGAACCGCGAATGAACGTGAATAGACACGAATTCTTTGGAAACCTTGCTTTGATATGTAGGATGGCGTGCTTGCACCCATCAAATGTGGTTTCCAGTTCATCAGTCTCACGCCGGTGAATCAATGGCAGAATAATAACAAATCCCACTCTCTATTTTTCATTGAACGCAACTGGGTACGCGAAGATGGGTGCAAGCACACCATCCTACGACGAACTGAAAAATTGAAGGTGTAATGGAATGATTTCATTTCTGTTTAATTGTGGTTCAAAACAATTCTTATAAAATATCCTGCCACTTTTGCGC
>JAJRTM010000131.1 GCA_024278285.1 Planctomycetota bacterium | reverse complement strand
TCACCGCCAACAATTCAACCTTGCTCAGGCTGGTCATCACATCAATTTCAAGATTATCCCGCGATTCAGTTCCCATCAAAGAAAAATAACAGATCCCCCAAATCTACGCACTACCAATTTCTACACAATAGACAGCTACCCTGAAACCTGTTCGAGCAGGTGTTGGAACTGTAATCGTTCGTCTGCTCGAACGCCGAACTGAATCAGGTATTGTATGTTGAGTTGATGTTCTGCGTTGATGCGGGCGATATTATCGGTGATTTGTTCATTGAATTCTTCTGCTTGTTTTACAACCGATTCTGCTTGCAGGATTTCTTTCAATCTCAAACGTGCATCCCCTTGCCTGAGAGCGATACCGATTTCGGAGTGAGCAGCGTATTGATCGAAGAGATTCTTTGCGTAGCTGTCGAGCGGGTTCTTGTCACTGTTATTGCCGGTGTTGTGATTTGGAGTGTTGCGCATGACCGTATTTTATGGTGAAATCATAGTCATTGTCACTTGTCCGTTTTGCTTGATTGTGGTGTGGTGTTATTTCAGTCAAGAAAGTTTTTACCACAAAGGCACGAAAACACGAAGAAAAAAAGAGGGATAAAAAAAATCTTTGTTGAAATCCTTCGTGACTTTGTGTCTTGGTGGTTTCAGTAAATTCATCCTTTGTTTCTTAACGATTCAACAGTCCAACGGGTAGGCAGGTCAGCCACAAGGCGAGTTCTGATGAAATCGGTTTGTTTCACAATCGTTTTATCACCGTGAAAATCGTCGCTAAAAACAACTGATTCCGCCGCCGCAATTCGGGCCTGGCTGACCGATTCTGAAATGGTCTTTGAATTCAATGAAAAAACTTTTGAATAATGCCTGTTCGACGCCGTTGATTTCAAAAACTTTTCATCGACCGTTTCAGAAGCCGAGGGTCCCGGTTGGAATGTTGAATCTTTTATCAATCATTCTCATACTGGAATTATTCATCAATTCGCGTTCCGAATTCTGCACTTTCAAAACGATAAACAATCAGTCTGATTGAACTCTCAAAAAGTGTCCGCAAGGGTATCCGGATAGGTATCCATGCTGGTCGCTCAAGGTGGACACCCTGATGGTTTCGTAAGTTATTCCCACCCAGCCGTTTAGGGGTCGCCAGGGATTTGAATTCGTGCCTCATCAAACCCTGGCTATATAAATGCGGGTGGGGTGGTTTCCAGTGTTCGTTTCTCACACTGGTCTGCCCACCATTGGTCGGTCGTTCCACGCTACGATTCCATTCATATAGCCAGGGTTGTCACCCTCGCAACCCATCGCACGACAATAGATTTGAGTGACAATCAATGACAAATTTTCATGGGGATTTCATCATCATTCCAATCGCCAGGTGCGATCTTGACTCGCCTTTTCAGGTTACGATCATCAATACAGAGAAAACGACAGAACGAAAAAACTCATCAAGTCTAAACGGCTCCTCCCTTTTGTCGCTGGAAACTTGCCGAAAGGCATCATTGAAGATATTGATTTTTGACAATCTTTAGCGAACTATGGTATAATCCAACTCGATAGTTTTAATGCAATGGAGAACAGAATGTCTACAACCTACTCACCCGAGATAAAAAAATTCATCGCTGATGAATTGGCAAGCGGAACCTATGAAGATGAAACTGCCCTGTTAGCAGAAGCTCTGGAAGTGTTTCGTGAACTCAAGCAGAGGCACACCGAGTTGAGGCAGCAAATCCAGCAGTCTCTTGAAGATAAAAAAGCAGGTCGAATCGCACCACTTGATGTGAATGATATCATCGCAGAATTGAAATAGGATACTTCTAGCTATGCCAACTGATAAATCGAAACATGAACTCATTGTGAGTAAAGACCAAGACTACAATATCGCGTTACAATCCTTTGAGACACAATTGACTCAATTCATCGAAAATCAAGGTTTGCCTGCTGGCAAAGTCTTTATTGAATTGCCGGAACGGGTTCGCGTCTTTCAAAATATTGATGCACCATTATCACTACTAAGCCCAGAACAACTCCAAGGTTCGACCTACATTGCCAAGTTTATTGCTGCTGCGGGATCAGGACTTTTCGATGCTGCTCTGAATTACCTTTGGGACGAGACTATTTGTGAATTACGTGGTCGGGTATCACAATACGATATAGCTTATTTCTACGACATTGCAGTTGGTAGTCCTGATCGACGAAAGGCTCTCAAGACACCCGAAGACCTTGATAAAATTAGTGATCAAGAACTGATTCATGGGGCAAACTTGATTGGATTAATATCTGACATTGGGCTTCAACACCTCGATTACATCCGATATATGCGTAACTATGCAAGTGCTGCTCATCCCAATCAAAATGAACTTACCGGTCTGCAACTCGTTTCGTGGTTAGAGACGTGTATTAAGGAAGTGATAAACCTACCTCAAGAGAATGTTGTTGTCGAAATCCGAAAACTGCTCGGCAACATAAAAGAGAATGAAATCACTGAGGCAGAGGCACGTCAAATTGGTGCATTTTTCACCGAATTGACACCAGACAGAGTCGATACTTTGGCGTCTGGATTCTTTGGAATATTCGTTGACGAATCAACGGATGAAAAAACACGCGAAAATATAAGATTACTCTTGCCAGAGCTTTGGACACGAGTGTCTACAGACACTCGCAATGGATTTGGACTTAGGAATGCACGATACGTCGCGAACAATGATGCAAGCCAGCAGGAGTGGGCGCGAGAATTCCTTGACGTTGTTGATGGTGCTGAGTATTTACCTGATTCGATTCGTGTTGCAGAGATTGACTTAGCAATACAAGACCTGCTAATCGCACATCGCGGAACGAACAACTTTTACACGGAACCCGGTGCAGCCCGTCACCTGAAGACTGTTGTTGGTAGTTCCGATTCTGTTCCAATTTCAATACGAACAAAGTATGTTTTGTGCCTTGTTGAGGTCTTCTTGAGCAACGGCAACGGTATCGCATGGAATGCAGAACCAACATATACAGAATTGATACGGGGATTCACCCCAGAAATGGCAATGTTAGCCTTGATTTCATTTTCAAATAGAAATATTGCGAGTAGCCTGCAATTCCAACAATGTAAAAAGAAGTGGCAAGAACTTATCGGATTAATTACACCTAAAATCCGAAACGCAACCGCAAGAGAACTTCTTGACGCAATTGATGAGTCAAGTGCACCATTAGAAAAGTTGTCCAACGATTCAACATTGATGGCTAAAGTTAAAAGTCTCCGCAAAATACTTGGTATCTGACTAAAAACAGAATCCGCAAAGTCGATCTTTAAGAAGGAATAATGGATCCTTTTTTGCACGATGTAGCAATCCAAAGTTGAATATATTAATACGAGCGACAGGCGTAACTGATGGAGTCACCCTTCGAGGCAGACCAATCAGCAATCACTGGCTGTATTTAAGATTCACTGGTTGAATCAACCTTTCTGATCTGGATTCCCCCTCTCGGAACCTCCAGACAACCCTTTTGATAAATGCCACGATCTCCTTGCGCACTTCGCAAAATCGTGTCATTCTCGCTTCCTGCTTGCATCGTGCAAACAGGAAGCGAATCTCACGGATTGCTGGTTCATCGTGAATCTCGATCCAAATCGAAAATTGTTCCTTCCATTGAAAGGTTGAACTCATGGCTAAAAAAAGAAGCAACAACAACCCTCCAGAAAAAGTCTTCCGCATCGGTTACGTCTCAGCGTCCGTGTTCGGGCACGAAATCGAAACCGACGAAGGCCCGATCACAATCCGCAGCGTCAACGTGCAAAAGCGATACAAGGATGAAGAGGAGAAAGTGAAACAGACCTCCTCCTTCAATCTTGCAGAACTGCCCCAAGCAGTGAGAGCCTTGCAACTCGCTCAAAGCTACGTCGAACGATGCGAAGCAGAGGTCGTTCTGGAATGATGCACTGAAAGATTCGTTCTCATAACAGCGGCTCCCATTGAGCCGCTGTCATTTTCAGCCAACAAAAAACATTCATGAGGGGTACACAAGATGAAAACCCAGGAACCACTTTTAATCCCAGCAGAGCAACTGGCTGAAATGCTGCAAATATCCACACGGACATTATGGCGTTTACTCTCATCAGGAAAACTAATCACTCCCGTCCGTATTGGCGGTAGCACCCGTTGGCGGCTCGATCAAGTCCACCAATGGATTGACGAGGGTTGCCCCGCACCAAATCCCAGCAACAATTAACCCAGCATGGCTGGAACAATCTGATCCCCACGATCTAAATCGGCATAATCACGGTGTTCTCAACCCGAATGGAAGAACCCGACCGAATAAAAACCAATCTCAGGAGAGAAAACAATGGCTGCAATTTACAAACGTAAACAAGATAAAAGTAAAAAACGATCCTGCTGGTACATCGGCTACACTGATCACACCGGCAGGCGGAAAACCTGCAAAGGATTTTCCGATAAAAAGGAGACGGAACGTCTGGCTGCAAAGCTCGAACATGATGTCATGCTTCGCAAAAGAGGCATTATTGATCCCGAACAGGAAAACCAGGCAAAGAAGCGAACCGCTTCTCTTGCCAAGCATTTGCAAGCGTTTGAGAAAAGTCTCGGCATGGCGACAAGTCTTCATGTTAAAAAGACAATTTCCCGTGTCCGTCGAATCATCAATGAATCTGGTATGGAAACTCCAGCAGATATCAACATTGAATCTGTAGAAATGGTACTCCAGGGGATGCTGGAAGATGATGAAATCGGTCACAAGACGTACAACCATTATGCCTCATCGATGCAACAATTTTGTGCGTGGATGGTACCTAAAAGGATGACCGTCAATCCCCTGTTGGGCATGAGTAAACTGAATACCGAAGTTGATATTCGCTACAAACGAAGAGCTTTGACCCCTGCTGAATTCCAGAAGCTGGTTCAATCTGCCCGAACCAGTGGAATCGATATTCAATGCTATTCTGGTGAAGAACGGGCGAGAATTTACATCATTTCGTACATGACCGGTCTGAGAAGAAAGGAAATCGCCAGCCTGACTCCCCGTAGTTTCAATCTCACCGCGAATCCTCCGACGTTGACCGTTGAAGCGGCTTGCTCAAAGCATCGCAGAAAAGATGTCCTCCCTTTACATGAGGAACTGGTTGCTCTGCTGAAAGAATGGCTGACCGGCGATCCCGATGAGCCACTCTTTCCAAAACTGGCAAGACGACATACTTCGACGATGGTACGGAAGGATTTGGAACGTGCAGGAATCCCCTTCCAAACGAAAGAAGGCATTGCAGATTTTCGTGCAGCGGGAAGGCATACCCACATTACTGAATTATTGAGAAACGGTACGTCGATTCCCGAAGCAATGAAACTGGCTCGACACTCGGATGTGAAGATGACTATGAGGTACACGCACATCGGAATTGAAGACCAACACCGGGCAGTTCAGAATTTACCCTGGGAGCGTACTGGGAGTGCCTCAGAGACCAGCAATGGGCATTGTACGTCACAAAATGACACTAAAGAGGCTAAACCCCCAAACGACGAAACCCCTGTCAATGACAGGGGTTATCACAATTTATCGTCGTCTGACAGCAATCGTCAGAAGCGGAGAGAGGGGGATTCGAACCCCCGGTACCTTGCGGTACACAACATTTCCAATGTTGCACAATCGGCCACTCTGCCATCTCTCCGGAGAATTAAAAATCTTCACCACATTTGTGAGTAACGAACCGTAGTGAATGTATCGCGAACTCACTCAGAACACGGTATATCTTTTACGTAACTATTCAGCCAAGTCGCCGGGGCCTGTGCTCCCTGTAGAACCTGCTTGTTATATCTCAATTCCAATAAAAGGGAACCTCTATTAATTCAAAAACCATTATTGAAGGAGGGTAGATATTCTTGTCTGCCTTTATAACAGCATGCTCAAACGAGACAGACGCCGAATGTCTGTACTCCTTTTGAAATGAATAGAGATTCTCCCAAAACCAAACTTCGCTGGGTAGATACTTTTTCCTACATTTCTTCGAGCTTTGTTTATCGATTTACTCTTCAGAGTCATTCTCGTTCTTTTTGCCACGAGAAATCAAGCTGGCGAGGGATTCGAGACGTGATTCAATTGTTTTGCACGATGCTCCCAATTCTCTCCAGCGGGGGTCTTTTCTGCGAAGCGTGGGGTCCACTTTTCGTTCGTCGAGTTTTTGTTCGTACTCCCCCAGAGCGTTCTGGGCAATTTTGAGGCTACGTTCCAAGCGATCTTGCTTTAATGGCATAATACTAAATCCAATACTAAGTTCTCGTTTATTGATATGATAAATGGTAAATTGAAATAGGTGCATCGTGCTGAAATAAGCAAGATCTCATACAAATACGACCAATGCTGCTCAATCACCAACTCTTTCTTGCAGAACGGGCAATTCTGGCGTTCACTTGATGCTTAATCAAGTCAATTGGACTTGTTTTCGGCAGGTGTTTCATATTCGTTGGCAATTCGGGCGATTTCAGGCTGTTTTAAGATTTTGTAAAAGTGTCCAAAACCTTAATGCTCTCGACAAAGCAGTCACAGCCTGATATCAAACGCTTCCCACCACCCAAATCTAACGGGTACACCATCGCCATGAGAGACGAATGTCTCTTTTCCCTTCCTTTACAACGCGAGAGTTACATGCTTTATCGTAACAAAGTTCGTTCATTTATGCTGTGGATTGGATTATTTGGTATTATTGCTGGTTCAGGTTGCGCTGCGATCCCGGG
>JAJRTM010000130.1 GCA_024278285.1 Planctomycetota bacterium | reverse complement strand
GGTCACTTTATTTGTGCCAACCGCATTCCCTGATCATCCCAATCGGCTCTTCTGGTGGGATCACTTGTATGCCGCGATAGCAAATGCGAATGATTATGATGAAGTCATGTTTCATAAAATTCGACTCTCTTTGAAGACAAAGCAGGATAAAACAGACTCTTTCAAAAAAGCACGGAACTGGATCAAGTCTCTTCCTCATGAGTTGGCGATGTTACATATCGAACGGATTTGCGACGAACTGAACGCTCCTGAAATGGTCAATTATGTATTGGGCTGGGATGAACTGAGGCAACTGGCGGCTCAAGGTGTGACGCTTGCTCCACATACGCAAACTCATCCATTACTAAACCGTATAGAAGCAGATAAGGCTATCGAACAAGCAACGGGTTCTTGGGATGATCTTCGTCGTGAAATTGGAGAAACCTTGCCAATCATCGCGTATCCGTCTGGCGGGGTGAGTGATCGTGTCGCTGAGAATCTTAAAAATCATGGATTCAAGATGGCCTTTACCACAACGCGAGGAATCAACAACCTCAATTCTGCAGATCTACTTCAGCTCAGAAGAATCAATGTTGGACAAGGGACGTCTTTGCCGCTCTTTCGGACACAGCTTATCCAAGAGTTCCGATGGTTTAATCGGTGCTGGTCTTAGTTGCTGACAAGTATAATTTACACAATCTGTAACGATTATTACGATTTTACTGGGCAATTAGCCTTCTGGTATTCGATAGAAGAAGTACATGAATTCGCGATTAGGGTGCGCGCTTCGGGGTAATTATCGAGTATCAAGGATGGCAGAGGGGCCTGGATGCCTTTTCGTACAGAGCAGTTTACACAAAGATTGAGCCTGTTGGCTCCAGTAGCAATGGCGATTATACTATCGCTCTCTGGTTGCTTTGCACCTTTACGCTCGCACGGTATCCCTGCTTCTCATCTCCCCGACTCTTTTCGTGATCCAGTCAATATACATTTGCCGGAAATTAATATCAGTTCGCTTGTTTCTCCACCGCCGACTGAATACCTGCTTGGTCCGGGGGATGTTCTGGAAATCATTATTCCCGATTTATTCGGCGAGACATCATTCCGTCCCCTTCGTGCTCAGGTGCAAGATAACGGCTTCATTCAGTTGCCCCGTGTTGGAAGTCTTATGTCGGAGGCTACTCGCTGCAAGCTGCCCAGGCGGCTATCAATAATACTTTGGCGAATGGTATTCTTGTTGATCCAACCGCGTCTGTGACATTGCTTGAAAAAGGGACCGTGAATGTTTTAGTATTGGGGGAAGTCAATGAGCCAGGGATTCATGCCCTCACTCGATACGAAAATGATATTGCACATGCAGTGGCAGCAGCGGGAGGCTTTACGGTTGATGCCGCCGATGAAATTGAAGTTCATCGACGTCAGCGAAATCCTGCGGTTGCTCCCTACATTAATCTTCCGCCGCAGAATAATTTCAATCAAAATGAAATGATACAACAGACAGGTTATCAATCTTCTCAAAGAAAACCCGTTTCACAGATCAGGAATCTGGGATACTCTGAAAACAGTTCGCGATCTCAGCCAAATATATCGCCAATGAGTTCCAGCTACCGCAGCGGCAAGCCGAGAGCCAATTTCGGACATTCTTTTGAGACACGCATGCCCGTTGCCAATCAAGTGATGCCTGCACAATCTCAACAACCAGTTTCTCCGTTTAATGCAACTCCGTTTAATGTACCGATACAATCAGACCCTATTTTACGAATTCCTCTTCGCGGGTATGGTATCACCGCTTTGGATACTCAACAGACCGTGCTCAATCCTGGTGATGTGATTGTCATTCCCTCAGAAGTGCAAAAAGTTTTTTATGTTGTTGGTAAACTGA
Source organism: Planctomycetota bacterium (assembly GCA_024278285.1). Lineage (GTDB taxonomy): Bacteria > Planctomycetota > Planctomycetia > Planctomycetales > Planctomycetaceae > Rubinisphaera. The sequence continues at coordinate 3,011 of JAJRTM010000130.1, read as the reverse complement.
GTGAGCAAAACCGAACAAGATTTTCTCTTGATGCTCGCAACAGAGAAATTGGGAACGGATTTCTGCTTCCGAAAGATCGCGATATCGATGTGGTAACAGCGGTCGCGATGGCCGGTTACATCGACCCCATTGATTCACCCACCACGGTGACGGTACACCGGCATCAACCCGATGGAGAATCTTTACTGGTTCATGTCGATTTAATCGCTGCACGCTATGATAAACAGGAATCGATTCTTGTTCAGCCTGGTGATATTATTTATCTCAATCCTGATTACAGCTGGTGGTTCCGCAGAACATTTAACAGCAGCCTGGAACGAGCACTCGGTATCGCAGGAGGCTTCTGGCTTACCAATTAGGGCTCCTGCAGGATACGAAAAATGCGTGCTGCATTATTTTGAAGGTTCACCGATTTCAGAGATTCGCTGAAGTGCCCAATAGACTTTTATCAATGAAATACTGCGAAAAAGTGGCAGGATGTTATTGATAAGAGCTTAAATAATCGCGACATGATTATCCATGTACGGTATCGCAGGAAAGAGTCGAAGCTGTCATCACTTGGCATTTTGCTTGACGCGGTTGATATTGTTTCGTTAAACAGCAAGCCTTCATTGTCCAGCCCACCAACGCAGTCGCCTTCGGCTTGCCGTTAATTCATCAGGCAATGGTTGTTAGCCATTGTGATGCCGGAGAGCATTGCTCCGACGATGCCCAGAAAACCCTGGTCGGTGCCACACAGAAGCAGGTTATCCCAATTCGTGGAACCATCCAGCGATTTATTCGGGGCGCCGTAAACACAACCGTTGATGTGTCCCGTATATCGCTTGATCGTTTTGGGTGTGAATGAATCGGTATCGATAATGTGTGAGCGATAATCGGGAAGGTGTTGGATCGCGGTCTCTCGAATTTTCTGCACCCAGTCTGCTTTTGCTTCGATGTATTCCTCTTCGGAAAGTGAAAGCCAGTAATCGTGGTTCGCCAGCGCGGTCACACGAATGCAACCTTCTTCAAGAGGGGTATCGTATTGGAAATTATTGGGCGAACAGATAATCCCACTTTGCAAATCGCAAGGCTCGTCTGGCTTCCGGTACGAAAATTTTTCGCTGTTATTGAAAAAGATAATCGTTTCGTTGTGTCCAAGCTCTGCAGGTGTTGTATCGAGCGTATCGATGATCTCATTAAAAGTGACATCCCCTGCAATTGGTTCGAAGGACGCTTCTTCTTTAGTTGACGGACAAGGCGGGCAAAGTTGAGCCGTTTCGACCGCCCCGGCTGAGGAGAGAATTCGATCCGCAGTCAGTTGTGTGCCATCATCCAGTTCGACACCGACCGCCCTGTTTCCATCTGTTAAAATTCGTTTCACGCCTGCTCTTAAACGAAGTTCTCCGCCCAGCTTTTTGTATTGTCTGACAAGTGTTTTCATGATCGGTCGGACCCCTTTGAAGGGGCGTCCAAAACCTTCCATGAAAATGCTTTTATACATCACCACAAACTGATTCAAATCCATATCGTCCGGCTTGGCACTGCCGTAAAACATCAGCGGACAAAACAGCATGTCGATTAACATCGCATCACCAAGGTACTGATTCAGCGTCTCCCGTGCAGATTGCGCATTCTGCTGAAGATCAAGTTCATCGAAGTTGATCAGAAACTGATGCAGTCGAGCGAAGTGATCTTTTTCTGACGGGAAAGCAGAGTTGATCTGTTCATGCAAAAGTTCGAAATCGTTGGAAAACTGAAGCGTACAGCCGGGGAATTTGATCGATGAACCGTTCTGTTCGCACAACGAAAAATCATCCCAGCGGATGCGCAGTTGTCGCAGCAGTTTACTTAACGGTCCGGTTTTTGTCCCCGGTTTTGCATAATTCGTGACCGCATGCAAGCCGACATCGTGATTGCGTCCGCGCAGCCGATAAAAAGAATTCAGCCCGCCAATAGTTGTATGACGTTCCAGCACGCAAACCTGCTGGTCAAAATAAGCGAGCCGAATACCAGCAGCCAGCCCGGAAAGACCGGCTCCGATAATCAGCGTCTCGTAATGCACAACAAACCCTTTGAAATTTTACGACAAGCCAGGTGTAGCAACGCACCACCATGCACCAACCTTCGTGTGCCACGGCTCTGTGAGCCGTGCTGCGTTAGAGATGGAAGGTACAAAAATTTCAGTTCGCACGGCTCACAGAGCCGTGGCACCCAACGAGAACATAAAAACAAATCACAACAGTTCGTCGTGACGCACCCTCAGGAGAACTCTTGCAAATTGATTGGTGCGTTACAACGCACCCTACATCAAATATTACACATCTTTAAGAATGGGCGTCAGGTAGGTGACGGTACTGTCCATCGTGCCGAGATGGTGATAATCTTCCTCCGGGATTTGCACACGGTACGCTTTGCGTAATTCCATGACAATATCGAGAAAGTCCATCGAATCGAGTTCCATCTGTTCGCGAAACGGGACCGAATCGTCGAGTGAAGAAAGGTCTTCGTCAGGGGCAATTTTTTTGAGGATATCCAGAATAACCTGCCGAATTTCTGCGGGGGCCATGCAATCTTTCTCCAACTAATTTTGTTTGTTTAATAGAGAACGAAATTATTCTTCGTATTGTTTTATGATAACAACCGAGTTAATCCCGAGCATTCCGAAAGAATTGTTCAGAATCGTTTTAATTCCTGTTTTCGATTTCGGATGGTTAGCGACAATCTGATCCATCGCACATCTCGGGTCGAGTTCATCTAAGTTGATTGTAGCGTGAATCGCGTCATCTTCAAACGAAGGGATGTTTCCGAGCAACTCCAACGCCCCGGCTGCCCCCATCGCGTGCCCGATAAAACTTTTCGTATTGTTGATGTAGGTATCGCTGCACTGGCCGAAAACATTCCGTAATGCCTTGGTTTCTTCAATATCGCCCTGCTCGGTCGCGGTTGCGTGACTGCTGACAATATCGATATCGTCTGCATTCAAATTGGCCCGTTTCAAGGCGAGGCGAATACATTGTTCCTGCCGGTTT
>JAJRTM010000129.1 GCA_024278285.1 Planctomycetota bacterium | reverse complement strand
TACACCGTTAGCATCCTGACCTCCGCAAATGTAGTAGAAATTACTACACCACGCGGAATTTGCTACGGTGGGACCATTTTCAACGCAAATCAAGCCACCCAAGTGGTCCCCTTTTGCACGCACATCTCCAGCCAATCGCTTGATACAATAAACAAGTGGGCATGTCGTGTTTTCCTGATAGAGAATGGGTAATGGTATTCCCTATCAGAACAACAGGCCCACATTTTCACCAACCCCCGCGCACAACATTTGTCGTTGAACCATTTTAATCTCATCGAATAGAGAGCGGCAATGAATAGCCAGACCACTAATCAGACTGAACGGAGATCAACAACATCACCTGCAGAACAACAAGAGGGGCAAAACCTCAATAGCCTGAGCAAGCCAAAGCCACGCCGCCGGTATATTAAGGTGGATGTATCAGAGGACGTTTTTATTCATGTGCACGACATGGCTAACAAATCCCGTATGAGGTTACTGCCTTACCTGAGACGATTCCTGGAGGATTGTTGCCCTTTCGATGTTCCCAACCCTCATTCTGACTCTGTATCGTTCGAATCGGACCGCAATTCTTCAATCACATAATTACCCTGAAGTATGCTGATCAACTCCGATAGGATCAGTGATCACAGCACATTGAAAGCTCACGATAGAGCCTGCAGGCCGAGAATTAACAAATAATTTGCAGTATGTCCCGTAAGGGAAATTGCTGGGACAATACTCCAATGGAGTCGTTTTTTTCGACCATGAAGAAGGAACAGACTCACCACCAGCGGTACAAAAGTCGTCAAGCCGTCTGTAGCAGCTTGTTCGAATACATCGAATTCTTTTACAAATCGGATCAGAAAACACTCGGCCCTGGGCTACCAAAGATCCATCCAGTTTGCACAGGCCACCTAACCTTAACCCCGTGTCCACTATCCGTGGGAACTCCAAGTCGCTCAAATGGTTTCTACGATTTTCATCTTAATCAATTTTTCAAACTGCTGTTCTACTCGTTGTGGCATTGACCCACCTCGAACCAGCATTCCCAGTTCCATGTTAATTGTGAACGCTTGCTGAGTGAGGTTGGCTGAGGATAAGAACAACCATTCTCCATCCGCCACTGCACATTTTACGTGTAAGATGCCGGGCTTCTTCGTTTTGCTCAGCTTTCGTTTTTCTTTCGGCCAGAAATAAACTGAAGAACATGTCTCAACCTCTTCCCCTAATGCACGAAGTGTACTATATGCATTCTCACCGCCCAGCTTGTCCGGTGTTTCAACAATAACGGTTAATTTAACACCACGCTTTGCAGCCCGGACAAGTGCATTGGCGATGTTAGGGATGCGATACACGGCGAAACTGACGAGCGTGATTCGATCCCGTGCAGAATCCAAGACTTGCAGAATGGCTTGTTCAGTTCGACGAAAGGGCGTGTCCCCAGCGTCAGGACCAGTCCAAACGAGTTCAACACTCTGAGAGTCTTTATGCCTTTGCTCTTAAAGGGCAGCCGTTTGCAAAGCGATAGCAACAACGGTGGGATCAAGATCACAGGCATCCTGTCGCCACTGGTCTACAAAAGCTAAAACAAGATCACGTTGATGGTGATGAGGGACTCTCTTTGTAATCTCTGCTTTCAAGGTTGACGAATTACTCGTCAAAATTGCCGTAGCCACGGTCTCAACGGTGCTGAACGGTAGGCTTTCAGCCAATCCGGTTGCAGCTTCAACGATGATACGATTCGAGTCCATGAAAATTTACCCAAAGAAGGCGACATCCGCCCTCTCCATAGTAGGAACGAGAGAAGAGCGATCTAAATATTTGTTACCACGTTCGCAAGATGTTTCTGGCAGAAATGAACAAGCATGACATGATGCTCCGTGCAATGTTTCCCCACCATTCACTAGATGTTCAGAGCACAAGGGGTCTGAAGAGCAAAGACTCACTTTTTCCAAAGCACGCTTGATGTGCCGTCCAAGTTTGTCAGGTTCACCAAGAGTACAAAGTCCCCCCAAAGTCCCTTCGCTGTCTGACGCTGAGGTATAGATCAACACGCCTGCCATTGGCTCTCCTTCAGATGGATTTTTTGAGTAGATTCTCTCCGAAATCGATGCTGAAGTGTACCCACACTCGATAGCAAGTTGACGAATAAGTGAGTGAGCAAACGAGTGTAACAAGACATATCGAATACCGGGGTAACCAATCTCGGGGTCAAGACCCTTGGAAGCACGCCATGTTCGATGCCCGCTCTCAAACTCATGATCATATGCCTGATTACTATTCACCCAATCCTGGATTTTTTGTTCGTCAAACTGGAAAAATATGCCTTCACCACGAGTCTCACTAGCAGGAATCCATGTCGGTTTCTTGCGTGAAATACTGGCACGTCGCTCTTCGGGAAGGTCAGCAGGATTATCGAAATCTCTTGGTGACATAATTCGTGTGAATCCGACAAGTGCTCGAACTTCACGTAATTTCTCAACCAATACGATCTTCTCAAAGAACTGAATGAATTCTTTAGGTGGATCAACAGGACGTAGCTTAAAATTTCGTCCTTCTTTGGCATTAGATGGATTCGAGAAAACCTTCCATTCAGGGGTCTTTAGATCATCCGGCTCCTCAATTTCTTTATCAATCCCCTCATTTTTCTCTTGGAGTTTTTTCCAAATTTGCTCATCGGTGTATTTGGTCAACTCTTTTAATTGGCCGATCTGCCGGAATGCCTGAAGTACATCGAGGCTTACAGCTTTCTCTAATATAACCCAATTCTCTTCAATAAGTCGCCCAAGTTCATCAGTAGCTTGTGGAACTGATAATGCTGAGATCAAAACTGGGAACCATAAGTTAGATGCACCCAATGCAATTGGTCTGACTCCTTCACAGTCGCAATCATTGGAGCCAGGATCTCGCAGGTGGGGTTGCCTACCAGTGCAAGGAGGCATTTGCTTTGCTCCCTGTGGGCCAACGACTTCAGCCAGCCTCCTACTAGCTTCGCATTTGTCACAGAACACGGTCACGTCTGCCATTTCTCCAGATGGCCCGAATTCGTGTAATCTTAATGGACCGTTGCAGTCGCTTGGACCACGATGGACAAATTCCAGCCAGGGGAAATCATCCAAATGCCCATGCTCACATGTTACTAAAAATCGGGCTGGAATCACCAATGGCGGACGCCCCTTCGGATTGCAATGATGAACATAACATGCTTTATCTGGTCGATAAGCAGGCTGTTGGCTCTCAAATAGTCCCGACTTAAGTGGTGCAAGTAATCGGCAGCGAGTGCAGACCATCCAGCGTGGGAAAGGGGCAACCGGGATACCAATCTGTTGTGACTCATCAAACCAATTCGATTGTGCTCCAACTGAATCGGAGCCACGAGGTGGTGTTAGAAATCGTGAAACCTGTGGCCCGAGAATTGACTGGGCCGATAACAGCAGACGCTCTTCAGCAATCTCAGTTGCATGCTGGGCTGGCCAATCGTCTATGCCCATCACGATAACTGACATATTGGGAAGATCAACGAGTGAACCAACGCCATATGTAGTCAGTGTTTGACTTGGACGAACTTCACCGACTTCAGACCTTTTCATGTGGGAAGAATTCGACATAATTATTCCCCCTCCTTTTGTTCTATTGTGTCAGGTTTATCCTGCTCGTTAGTCTCTTCTTCGCTTCCTGTATCCATTCCTCCATCATTGATGATGAATTTCACTGGAGGCTCGACTTCTCGCAGCGAATTCAAACAAGTAAACTCCTCCCATCGTTCAAGACCGGGACTTTGAAGCAGGCTGACTGTCGTACCTTTTTTTACTCCCTTACCAAACCCCTTCTTGTACGTCAGTGTTCTACCCCCTGCTCTATTCTGAGCTTCTGCTTGCCACATATCAGCCTTACTCAGAAGTTCCGCCCGACAGTAATCACCAGTCTTCGTGTTATCCCCGATTAACTCAGCACGTTTGACTATCGTATCAATGGCTTCTTGCACATAAGGATTGCTGGTTGAAATCTTCGATGCAGAATCATTTGAATTAAACTCCGTGCTACGTAGCCGTACGAGTGATACCAGAAGCCCCGCTAAACCACGCTGTAAAGCTCCCGGTGAGAAGGGTGTTACTGACAGAGGCTCCACATGCTTGTAGAAGGATGAGTGATAATGCTCGAAAGTTTCATAGTGAGATAAATCCCGAGGTCTCGCCCAGTTGAACACCGTGACAACCAAGCCGGGAAATGCACGACCGACACGACTTGTTGCTTGAATATATTCCGCTGTTGCTTTTGGTTGACCGGCAACAACCATCAGTCCCAATCGGCTAACATCCACACCTACAGAAATCATATTTGTAGCGAGTAACACATCAATCGGTTTTTGAGGAACGTTCTGAAAGTTTTTCGTTTTGTAGGCTTCCGCTCTCAGTTCTTCAAGTGCCGGGTCAAATACCGACTCCAAACGGTCAAGAGTTTTAGGAATTTCTTCCGACCTCATGCGACTCGTTAATTCCCCCAGATAATTCCCATTGAGATACCGCTTTGCCAAACCTCGTCGATCTTGTTTTTGGCAGCGGGTATAAATACTGTCATCCACCAGACGCCTCATTCCACCAAGTTCTCGCATAGAGTTGAAGTACCCCACAAGAGTCATCCAAGGGTCAATTTCTTTGCCATATTTTTCGTAAAGAGACTGGGCAGAACAAAGCAGTGATACGTAAACTTGAATCAATACCGCTTTCAATCTACGCCCAGGAGAACAGACACCAATATAGAGTCGTCCAAAGTCTTCATCGGTCGGTTCCTTTTGCAATGAGAAGAAATTATCCCGCACATCCAAACCGGGGGGTGGAAAAATATTTACTGTCCTCAAAAATAAACTGCGAACCTGCACGTCTGCATTTTTGATTGTCGCTGTTGATGCAATAACCTTAGGCCTCACATTCTTTCCATCAACTTCCCACGTACAGAGTTTGTCGATGGCTGTTTCATACAGACCAACCAGCGTTCCCAGTGGACCACTGATAAGGTGCAATTCGTCCTGGATAATGAGGTCTGGTGGTCGAAGCTGGGGATGATCCAACAGTTTTGCAGGTGGCAGGCCGAACTTTGATTTGGGGTGGAATGTAGAGTCTTCAATCTCTGGTGATTTGAAACCATGTCGTTCGCAAACGCCATCGACTTGCCCAAACAACATTTGCACTTCACCTTTCCATGGCATCTGGGCGAACTTATCCACTGTAGCAATCAGCAGAGTTGGCAATCGGCGGTAAATCTCTTCATCAACCACCACAATTGGCAAACCTTCTTCTGGTGCTTGGCGACGACTAAAAAGACATAATCCGTGCTTATCGCCACAATACGTTATCGTTCTCCCCGATCCTTGTGGATATGGCTTTGCTTCAAGATGTTTGCCTGCATCGATAGCACTGCCACACCAGGGGCAGGCCGTTAATTGATACGGCGTCCCAATTCCTGAGCCTCCACCATATTGATTACCACGAGCCTGCTTGATTGCTTCAACAGCATCATCGGTACGATTGGGAGTTGTTTTACGGCCCACCCACAATCCTATGCGAAAAGGAGACTTGCCCCAACGGGCATCCCCTGACTCAAGAGACTTGCGACGGATGAATTCACAAGCACAAATCAGAGCCGTTGCTCGCTGAAATTGCTGAATCGTCAGCAGTCGTAATGTGTACCGCATCAAAACAGCGACTCCTTCGTCGCCAACACGACCTGCGATGACACCCTGTAGCCGCCGTAGTCCCATCGTGTAAGCTGAAAGACCCAGGTACGCTTCAGTTTTACCACCACCAGTAGGAAAGAATAACAGATCGCAAAGTGCCTCCGGGCCTTCGCCACGATCAGGGTGGTCGAGTTTTGTTACACCCTCTAAATTAAGCAGAATGAACGCAATCTGAAATGAACGCCAACTGCGGTTTTTGGTTTGATCAATTTCCTTGTCGAATTCAGGCTGCTCTCCACGGCGAATTTTTTCTGCCAAGATCGAATGTGTCCGTTGGTGCCACATCGCTTGATTCATAAATTGGAACGCATCAGCGGCTTGGCTATCTTCTTTCAACAGTTGCAATCCGCCTTGAATTCTCTTGAGAGTCAAACGGCAATTATCGATGGCAACTTGAGGAGCATCGCCAAACTGAGACAACCCTTCGTTGGGATCGTTCAACTTCGCTGCTTCGCCATCAATCCATTCTCCATAAGCGGTTACCAACGGTTTCAGCATCTTCTGTAATGTCTTGGAATCTGCTTCGTGAAGTTCCTTCATATCAAGGACCAGTCCTGCGAGCTTGGCAAAAGCAGGATTTTCGTCAACACTTTCTTCTGTTGGTGGGGCAGTACGGGGAACTTCATACCGAGGAATGATTTCTGTCTGAATCAGGACGGCTCGATCAGATGATTCCTCGGAAACCTCAGCATGAACACTCACACTATGCCCGACAGCAAACTCCACTTGATGTCGATACAACATTGCTGTCAAACGCTCTTCAAGATCATCGTTCGATCCCACCGTCATTCGCTTGATAAAGATCGAATCACCATCCACACCTTGAACCTTTAATTCCGGCTGGAAAATATGTGCTTCATCCTTGTTGATACGCACCGATTCCTGAGCATTCACCAGAAACAGAGTGACGACAATGTGATGATCTCGATGGCGAACTTGTCCCTGCACATAAATTTCAGGAAATTCCGAATCTGGTGCAGTCGCCTTAATCGGCCCAGCAGTAAGTGGAATTTCTACAACACCACCTCGGCTATACCGCTGCCAGACACGAACAGGATTCCCTGTCCGCTCATTGATCTGATCTTCCCGTACTTCCCGTTTATAATGCCCCCAAGAAGTAGAGACTTTAATTGCTTTGGTATTTGCATCAACACAAAATGTCATCCCAATCGAAGAGGGCAGCATGCCAGCGGCCACAGGGACATCTCGATCCGTGGATCCATCATCTGCGGAATCCATCCCCCCTACAGCCAGTTCATCAGGGATCAGCGGGATATCTTCGTCATCCTCTTCTTCGGGGGCAGCATGAGAATCTACTCCCGACCTGCTCGGTGCTAACACGCCTGCAAGATAACGATCCCGCACGTTGCGTTCGGTTAATTCTTCACTGTCTCCCCCCGAAGGACCAAGCAAATCGCCCAACACCATCGCTTCAAGCTCGGCTCGAAGCTCAGCCTGGTTCGGTATCTCGGCCAGAATATTCTCCGTCATGATTCATTCTCTTTGATGTTTGTCGTGTATGCTTGATCGGGATGCGTTGGCTCATCGGGATAACGTAGTTGTAGTACCTGTTCATTGATCAATTTTTTAAGATGCCGCTGCCGTATGCTGTTTTGATTTCGTTCAAGAAGTAAACTGATTTGCTCAAGTGTAAGAAAACGCCTTTTACACAAGAGAAGTATTATCTTTGCCATTTCTTCCGGTGGAAGGCGGCTTTTTTCCCTTGCTGGACGAGCTATTTCTAACAGTTCTGGATCGTCTGTGTTGACATCGTTATGTGCGGAGCTATCGTCGTTATGTGCGGAGCTATCGTCGTTACGTGCGGAGCTAACGTCGCTACGTGCGGAGCTAACGTCGCTATGTGCGGAGCTGCTGGCCCCTTCCACTTTAGGTGGAAATTTGTCCGGAGAAAGACGATACGATGCCCATCTGCCGTAGCCATCCTTCACGAGCAGTTTCTTTGAAACAAGGCCTTGAAGCACCCTGGAGATATCGGCTGAGTGCTGATGTGAGAATTGCTGAAGCCGTAAATTCGTTACAGATTGTTCAACCTCCGCTGTGACAATCGCCTGAACTTCATGCCTGTCTAGTTCACCGAGATTTTTCCCCAAAACTGCTTCGAGACGTTGAAGCGATTCTTCCGGCAGTAAACTCACCATGGGAAGAGTCAGTTTAACCCGATCCGGCTGAACCTTTCCTTGAATGATGGGCCACCGCCACTTCTGCGATGCCCAGCCCTGTCGAATTTTGTCAATTCCCGAACCTGCTTTTTCTCCACCACCAATTTGTTGGAACATCAACTGAAGCGATTTATTTCGGCACTCGCTAATCCCGCCCTGAAGAATCTGTTCAATAGACAATAGCAAAGTACCAGGGTTTGAAAGCTCGAACCGATCTCGATATTTTTGAATGACGACACCGCCTTGCCCCCGATAATCAGCGTGCACCAAAGCATTGACGAACGCCTCGCGAATCGCTTCATGGACGATTGTTTCATCTTTACGAAACAACTCTTTCCCCATCTGGAAAGGCACCTTGAGGTCAGCCAGCAACCGTGTAATGACTCGCTGATAAAACTGAAAAACATTGCCCGACCATGTGCCATCCAAAGTGATACGGTCGGTCCACCGCACATCTGGATCATCAGAAAGATGCTCTCGGTAATCAACGTTGTATTGAGGCACCCCGTCGGGATCACGAATTGCTTCGTCTTTACCAAACATCAGTAACCCGGCAACAGTCAGCCCCGATTCACCCGTTTGGCGATCATTTCTCCAGCCTCCCAGTTTTTCGAGAAGTACTTGATCACTTTCTTTCAACCACGGATGAGCAGGAGAACGAGAGACAAATCGGTTGCGGTATTGTTCCAGACTTTTTTTATCTAGATCGTCCATCCCGAAATTCGCAAGGATCAAACTGTCGGCTGGTTGTTCCGATTGGTCAGCCAGCATTCTTCCTACTTCGTCCTGGCTACATTTGTAATCCCCTTCACGATAGCGACGATACGTTCCTGTCAGCGGGTTCTGCCCCACGTACACAGGACGTTCTTTTCGAGTTGCCCTGCGAATCTGAATGACAAGAACTTGCTTCTCTTCAACCTGCACAATCTGCACATCGTCGTTCGAGAGCAGATTGAGACTCACCTTGTTCCGGTTATTGGCAAGATCCCAGAAATTCTGCTCCAGTTGATCAGGGCTGTCTAACCCCTGTACTTCAAACTCGCCCTCGCCTGACTCCTTGACACCCAGCACAATGCAACCGCCATCCGTATTGGCCATCGCACTGTACGATTCCCACAAACTCCCCGGCAAACCCCCTTTAGCAGATTTGAATTCCCAGTCTTTATCCTCACCTAATTGGAGAGCGTTGAGCAAATCTTGTATATTCATTCATCCCTCTCCTTAGTAATTGTCTGCGTGGTGTGTGACGGGTGGCGCGTGGCGGGAAAATTATCCGCCATCCGTCATACATCCTTGTCATTATCAAACAATGTCGGTCCCTCTTGTACCACTTTCTTCTTCTTTTTCCCACCACTCGCCACCCGCTTCCCGCCACCCTTTTTCTTTTTCTTCTTGTCGTGCAAGCCTTGGGCGACTTCTTCTGCGTAGCGTTCGTGGTTGAGTTTGAGCAAGCGTTGCAGTACTTCCCGGCGGGCCGGTTCACTGATCGTGTAACGGATCCCCTGCTTGGTTTCATGAAAACCGTGGTCAAGATCAAGATCGTCCCAACCGTAGGAAACGGCAACTGCGTTATCCATTTCTACGTGCAGTTGGCGGAGTTTTTGAATGTTGGAGGCGGTTTCGATGGGATCGTGAAAATGGTTCAAAGTCTTTGTCAAACCTTTTGAAGTAACGGTCATAATCTGCGACCGTATATTTTCATAAGTTTGTCCGATAGCCCTTAATGAATTAATTTCATCTGGAAAAGGAAAAGTTTCAAATGCGTCAGTTGTTATATACTTCAAACGTGTTTCAAGGGTCGATGAATACTTTCTTGCCCATGATTCATGGATAGACGATACGAGTAAAGCAAATACACCAATATCGTGAATAGTAATTATTTTGGTCATGTGGGAGAAAACGATATCGGTTGGGCAGACAGTAAATGTACAATATTTAGTTGTCTCTGGAATCACGAGCACTCTGTCCATATTTGCAATTATGCGGTAAAGAGATGGGCGTTTTTCCGCATAAATCCACCATTTATGAGGTAATGGTTTCCGAAGAGTAAATTCACCATTATCCTTCTTTCGAGTTCGCTCCGGTTTGACTTTTTCAGTGATAATATCAAGGCAGTCTGGGTAATCACTAGCAACTGCACCTTCATGTGTACGAGATGCTGTCTCACGATTTAGTGGCCAATCAAAAAAGTTTATGACCCAGCGGCTTGGGGACTGATCCGGGCGAGAATTTACATCTTGGCCACTGAGATACGGAAACAGCACGTCCTTATTGGATGGATTTTGCAGAATAAGGGATTCTGCATCAACAGGCTCTAATACAAATCCCATCCCGAGGATGATTGAACCTTGAAAAGATTTGCCTTGATTTGCTTTGAGACGATTTGGTTTTCCCGTAAATACACCCGGTGGACTTAGGAAAGAAGTAATTCCGTTTACTGACTGATCATCAATAAAAAAATCACCACTCCATTGCCCAGCACGAAGCCAAAGATGAGTGATCTCAAGATTCGCAGTACCAGGCCATGGGCGACTCGGTACAGCCCGTTGAATTGAATACTCACTGTTCACAAGCTGATCTAGTCCTACTTCACGAGTATCACCTTGGGAAATTGTGTTTGTTACAATGTAGCCTAAATTACCCTTTTCTTTGATCAGCCAGCAAGCACGTAAGAGAAAGTAAGTACATAAATCTGCACTACCACGTTTTCCTTTGGCGATGTGCTCAACTAAGCAATTTCGATATGGCGTACTAAGACTACCTGTGATTTTTTGCCCGCCCATGAAAGGTGGATTCCCAACAAAAGCATCAAAACCACCTCGCTCCACAATTACCTCGGGAAACTCTAACGGCCAGTGGAACATCTTTTGTCCTCGGCGTTCTTTTTTGGCTTTTTGCTCGAACTCTTTGGTTGGTCCTTTCTCGATATAGTGGTTTGTGACGACGGCAGCGTGGCGTACTTTTTCCTGTTTGTCTTTGGCGTTTTCGCCCCAGAATTCGGCAGCGACCAATAAATCAGCCGCACATTTCAGGCGGGCGATTTTTTCTTCGGCTTCTGCGAGTAGTTTTTCCTGGGCTTTGATATCCTCTACCGTGTTAGCTGGCATCGATTCCAGTTTCAGTCGCAGGTTGATCGCTTCGGGGACTTCATTTTCCAGCACCCCGCCATATTGAATTTCGTTCGGGAAATCGGGCTTGAGACTGAAATGTTTGAGTTGTTCCAAGTCGTGCAGGCCAACCAGCGAATCACCACAACGAATCGCATGGTCCAGAAACTCAAACGGCATATCCTTCGCCAACGTCAACAACCACAACGACAACTTCGCCATCTCCACAGCCAACGGGTTGATATCCACACCATACAAACACCGCTGTGCAATAATCCGCATCGCATAAACTTTACGTTCATCAGGATCATCCGGTACAAGGGATTCGTTTGGTTTACCAGTCGATGGTTCTCCTTCGGGTGTAATTGCTGGCACATCTGGATGTTGCCGCTGGGCTTCGTCCCATGCTTCAAGCAAGCGTACCGACATGTAACGTGCGGCCTGGACCAGAAACGCACCCGAACCACAGGCCATATCACAGATTTTAAGATCGAGTAAATCAGCAGCCGATTTCAATTTCCAATCGGATTTTTCTTTCCCTTCAGCAGGTCCGACATAAACCAATGGCTCTAACGTGTACTGCACAATCGGTTCGGTTAGGCTGCGAGGCGTGTAGTGCGTGCCGCTACTACGACGGTCGGTGCCTGCCGTCACAAAAACACTGCCTTGGGTAATAATAACCGGATAGCCGAAACTGTCATTACGAATTAAACCGGCAAACGGTTTCACCCGCTCCCAAAGTTCTTCACTTTGACAGGCCGTACGAAAGCGTGCAGTTTCCTGAGCATCCAATTCAACCAATAATGCTTTCTCAATAGACTTGGGCGTTTTACCAGTGTGATCTTTCAAGTATTTAATGAGATCGTCTTCGCTTTTCTCACGATGTTTTTCCAACTCAGAGAGTGGGAGTTCTGGTTCTTTCTTCTTGCTACCAATCAATCCCAAAAACGGTTCACCGGCTCGCTTGGCGGTATGGTCGAGCAGACCTTCATACACATGACCAATCTGTTCAATATCCAGAGCACGAAAACTCACCCGACGAGCTTCTGCCGGTCCGCCACCGGGGACTTTGATTTTCAGAAGTTGTAACGCTTCGAGTAAATGCAATACCGTGCGGTTATCAACAGGTAGTGGATTGGAATCTGTCTCTTGCCATGTTGTTCCCTGTTTGCGACCTTCCAGAAATGGAAATCGATCAGGGTCAAACATCCGACCGCCGTAAGCGGGAACATGGATCTCATCATGACGAATACCGCCAAAAACAATTCGGAAAGCTGTCAGTAAACGAGGCCAGGCATCGTAGCGGCGTTCAAGGAGTTCTTCTCCCTGTTGATCAGCGATCTCCCGAAGCTGCCGAGCAATGGAGGAGACTGAGTAGTTCTGTTCATAAACAGGAAACGGCTTCGTGGGGATCAGTTCGCGTTCCTCAGCACAAAACATAAAGACGAGCCGCATCATGACTGTAAGTGCTGATTCGTAGAGAACCGTTTCCTCAACACCTTCAAGCAATTCCCGTGCGTGATCCTGATCGGCTTTATCAAGCGACTGAATCAACACCTCCACCGCTTTGCGTACCTGCAATCCAAGTTGATCAGTCACTTCCTGTTGATTGGAAGCAGATTTTTCCAGTAGCGTTTCAATGGTTTCGTCATCAGCAACCCCGAAAAAACGGGACATCGAAAGAAGGCTACGGAATGCCCGCAGAGTAATCTTCTCTTCTCTCCACAACGAAGCAAACCACGAAGCGTAGCCGGTTGTTTCGCCCTTGGGGGCATCCACCAACATCCAGTGTTCGCCATTCGTGACAAGCCCCAGCCGCACGCCGGTTGCGTGTAGCAGTTCGGCCATCCGAGTATCGGGAGATGCTTTCCAACGAGACCCAGCAACATAATTGTTCAAATCCTGTGACCGAGGATACGTCTGAATGAGCAGCCGAGCTTTTTTCGTAATAGGATCATTAAGAACGATGTCCGGCCTGAGTAGCACTCCATGCTGATCCATTTCACACTGAAGAGTTTGTGGAATCGCCTGCCCCTGAGCCAATAGATTTTCATCATATTCCAGCGTTTGCGTGAGAACGAAGTTAATCCAGGCGTTGTGGATGGCGGGTGCTGTGTCGTGCGTGGACGAAACGCGATTTCTACCACGCCCTTCACAAACCAGACTCCACTCTTCATAAGCCAGCCGCAACAGCCGAGCATGATCCGCATCATGCGTATCAAGCCCTTGCGGAAATGCCTGCAAAAGCACAGGCAAACTCAAAAACGGCCCAGAGACCGGGACCAGAGATAACCATTCAGTATGGTGACGGGGGATTGACATTATATGGTGATATCTCTTTTTGAAATTCGGTCTATCAGGTAGTTCACATAGTCTTTAGGACCATTTTGCATGTGAAGTGCATCGATTTTCGGATCAAATTCGTATTCTGCGGCTTGCATGTGAATGCGTAACATGTGTGATACGAAATCCCACACTCCAGCATTTTCACTTTCGTCATGAATATCGATCACATGTTCAAGGACTTGATAAAGTCTGTCATATCCATCTGGGTGGCTAGCAGCTCCCGTTTGACCAAAGTAAACATTACGTATCGTCAACCACAGAAGAGCAGTAGCAATGCCGAATAGGGCCATCTGTCGATCAAAATCTTCAAGATTAGAACGACCTGATGCGTGAATCAGCCATTCAGCAGCAAACCGATCTACAATATTCTCATTTTCAGGAGTTGAACATAGATTAAACTTCAGATGGGCTAGCTCATGTAAAAGAATAAAGCTGCTTGCATATCGGAAAATCAAATCACCCAAATGATGTTGTTGCTTACTGAGTGATTGGATTGTTTCGACAGGCATCTCTGCCCTAGCTGTTCTGAATATGTCTTCAACCCGAAAACTCCTCCCATTGCGGTTCAGTCTTGCTTGAAGATCATGGCTCACAGCCCAAGTTAGAATTTCATTGGCAGGGGATAATAATTTGTATCGTTCAACTCGATCCATTGAATGATAACCTGGTGTACCAATTGCATTTATAATAACACTGGCAGCTTCAGCGTGTGCCTCCAAGCGGATTGAGCATTTGAGTCCGATGCGAATTATATTAGGCTCTCCCTCAATCGCCTGGAATGTAATATCATCAGAATCATTGTCGAATTCGACAATGATTGGCGAAACTTCCCGTAACAATTCATCAAGTTCGTCTTCTTTACCAATAGAAACCAAACGTAACCATTCAATCAATGGCTCCACTGGAACATTTTCATAGGTTAATGGCTTCATGATATAACGGCTCTAAGAAGATTACGATGGTCAATGCGGGCACTATTGAAACCAATGTCTATTGGTTTTCGCCAGTTTGCGATATCAGGTCTATAAGGTACTGAATATTTTCAGGTACCGTTCCCTGCAACCGATCGTCCGAAACTTTTTGACCTAAAGAATCAAGCTGAAGCTTCAATATTGTTTGAGTATAACAGTTTACATCGGTTTGATCGTCTGGAAAATAGCTTGTAAGTAAATCAGATAGCCGATCATAAGCGGCAGGATGCGTCTCACTCGGTCCGGCCCCAGAATACGGTACCTTCGACGTAAGCCAACCAAGTGCACTAGCTGCTCCAAATTGACGCTTCTGAAATTCAATTGTCTCAATATTTTCAGAGTTGAGCATCCATTCTGACGCACGCGAGTCCGCTAATCGTTCCTGTTCTAATGACTGGTCTCCTTTGCATTTCATGTGCCCCATTTGAATATGAGCCACTTCATGATAGAGAATCCAAACGACCGCGTTTGCATAAATTCCATTAGCGGCTTCTTGTTGACGTTTTGGAAGGTGAGCGTTCAACTGATGACGTAATTTGTCTGGAATGAAATTCTTATCTGGCAGTATGTGTGATAACTGAGATTTTTCAAAATCCGACAGGATGCTTTTTCGGTCTAAATTGAAGGAAAATTTGTAGATTTCGACTGCGGTTTTGAATATTGAAGAATGATCAAACGGTTCTGTTTTCTTTTGAACCATATGCTGAATCAAACCATAGTCGGCAGTGACGTAAGCGTAAACATGCATCAACAGACGAGTCATTCCAATTAAACCAACCGTAATTATTCCTGACGACGAGTTTGATACGAATAAACAGCGTTCTTCTGAATCATCAACTTCAAAACTGATCTTAAATTCGTCAAGCACAGCCTGAAATGCTTCTTCTTTTTCTGGAGTTCGTTCTTTCATCAGTCCTGTGAAAAATATGTTGACACCATTGGCATCCTCCATGGTCAAATCATCTGTATTATTTGTCATTTTGCAGCCCCCGCAAATTTCTCTGGCACCAAAATCGTAACCGCAACCGGGAACATTCTCGCTTGTGGGCTAGCGAATCGTGATTTGATTGCTTCGGTTTCTCGTTTTATTTCATCAGGAATTTCTAGCACTCTTGCTCGCATAGAATCTTTATTGCGTTCAAACTGTTCTTTTTCGGGATCGCTGAACAATTCTAACTGTCGGTATTCAGGCTCATCCAACTCTGCTTCAATCGTCTTTTTCAACTCTGTCAGTATGGCGGTGATATCATCGGCTTCTTTTTTGGCACGTTCATTGAGTCGTTTTTTCAAACCGCTGATGCGGCTTTTCTTACGAGCCTCTAAAGCTGAGGCGAGTGAAGAGGTGAGTATGGGGTACAGTTCCAGAAGTTTTTCTTTCACCGAGTCAGCTGGTTCGCTCGATGTAGCTGCTGCCAAGATTGATTCCGTCTGACCGACATTCAAACGCTCTCCCCATTTCCCTTCCTTGATTAAACCACCAGCAGCGATGATTTCTTCATGGAGGCGATGACTGTCGCCACCTATCACGACTAAACGGGCATGGGCGATAATAGCTGGTTGATCGATGATCCCGTTTGGAATAACACGGGCAGTTACACGCTGGAGTTTTGAACGTCCCTGTTCTGCCCAGACCTCTGCACGTAATAGTCGCAGGCACATCTGCGGCAGGCGGTGATTGAGATGCACGAGGACCACATCGTCATTATCTCTGGCAACCGATTCGTCAAAGGTAATCGGTCGAATATCTTTTGTGTGAGGATGCTCCAAACCTTCTGTGCATGCCGCCCAACTCCCACGCAGCGGCGGCATTTGAAAGCAGAGTTTACCATCCTCGGTTTTGGCTGGAATGAGAGACGGTTGACCAGCCAACGCGAGTGCAACTTCAACAACTTTCTGAATATTTTCCCACGACAGGCGGAGTTCACGGCGTGTTTCTTTATATTGCTCCATCAGATCATGAACATGCTTTTGCAAATCACGCTCAAAACGAAGCATCTTGCGAATCGGCTGGGCTGCTTTCTCGGCATCCTCTGTGTGAAGGGCAGTCCGTTGTCCCAGCATTGCCTCTGCAACCTGATCAGCAATAACGGGACCGACTTTGCCAAGATCTTCACGAATCGCTTCAATCTTGATCGCAACTCGCATCAGAAATTCGAGGTCAGCTTCCATATCGCTAACTTTACCGCTGGCACCACTAGCGGCTCGCTCTTTATATCCTTGACCAACAAAGTGATAGACCATCACCTTGTCTGCTTTCTGTCCGTGACGATCTACACGACCGTTTCGCTGTTCCATTCGGTTAGGATTCCACGGGATTTCGTAGTGAATTAACCGCGAACAATGGTTTTGAAAGTCAAGACCTTCCGATGCAGCATCTGTCGCTAACAAAATACGAACTGGGCTGACATCAGGAGAAGCTTGAAATGCTGCTTTCACTTCTTCCCGACGTTCCTGATCCATTCCACCGTACATTGTCATCAAGCGGTCGCCACCTGAAAAACCCTCTGTTGCTAATACCTGCTGCAACCAGTTTTGGGTCGCTCGATATTCAGTAAATATAATGACCCGTTCCTGGTTCCACTTTTTGCCCGATTTGAGAGTCTCCTTGAGCCATTCAACAAGTTCTCTAACTTTCGAATCTTGTTGAGCACTGGCACGCTTTGCCCATTTTTTCATTTGATCGAGAAGGGACTGTTCCTCTTCGGTTGGTTCTGAGAAAAGACGGGAGGCTGAATCCAAAGCATCGGCAGTGGCTTCGTCATATTCGAAGTCGTCTGCATACTCTTCCTCTATTCTGTCGAACTCACGTTGAAGAACATTAAAAGTTGGTTTGGTTATAGCTTTTTTACGAGCAGTGTGCAGAGACTTTTCGTGTTGTTCAAGTGTGGTAAGAAATGCAGCCGGGCAGGAGAATAGACGTTTTTTTAATATCATCAAAACGAACTCTGTTGCAAACCTTTCCGTGTTGTCTTTTGCCCGACTGGACCTTAGTTTCGTGTATTTCCTAAGGGCAGCATGAATGTCACGTTCCTCATCAGTGTAAGGCACCTCGATAGGTTCAAGCACTCGGGGAGGAAACCGTGGTGTTCCATCCCACTTCTTTGAAAATGCAGGATCAGTTTTTAATCGACGGACCATGATCGCTTCAAGTTGTTTGCGATCTGGATCAGTTCCTCGTGAAAAACGTTGATTGTCCAGCAACTCCAAAAGGGCACTAAAGCTCTCTCGGTAGCCATTATGGGGCGTGGCTGTCAGAAACAGCTTGTGTTCAAAGTGTGGAGCCAGTTCTCGCAGTGCCTGAGTTCTTAAAGAATCGGAAGCATATTTGCCTCGACCTGATGGGGCACAATTATGTGCTTCGTCGCAGATAAGCAGGTCGTACTTGCGTGGATAGATTGGCTCTCCCTGTGAGGGCAATGTTTCACGGAACAGGCGTAATGGTCGTTCTCTTTTTAAGAAGTCAATACTGGTGATGAGCCGGGGAAAGTGTGACCATGGATTGACATGAATACCACGTCTTCTGCGTAACTCTCGCATCAGGTTAGAATCGACAATGCGGAAATCAAGACCGAACTTGTCTCGCATTTGATCTCGCCATTGAATTTGCAATGCTGAGGGAACAACGATCAGAATCTTTCTGGCACGGTGGCGAATAATGAGTTCAAGGGCGACCATTCCTGCTTCAATGGTTTTACCAAGCCCCACGTCGTCAGCAATCAATAAATTAACACGAGGCATCTGAATTGCACGAACAACAGGGTCGAGTTGGTAATCTTCAATTTCGATACCACTACGAAACGGTGATTGAATGTTCTTCAAATCAATGGTCGAAGCAGCTCCCCAGCGAACAGCATCAAGGAATGCGTCAAGCTTATCTGGGGCATCAAAGGTAGTTGGATCGGGCAAAGCAACCTTTTCAATAACTCTTGCACCTGGCTCAACTTCCCAAACGACTTGGAGTTCTTCGCCAAGCCCATCATCTTCAACCGAAGAAAGTGTAATTAAATTTTGAGGACCAGAGAGTTTAGGCTTAAGTGCAACTGCTGGAAGCGAGCTTGGTCTAATTTCATTAACTACCCATTGGCGAGATCGTACCTGAACTAGTTGTCCCTGTTCGGGCAGGTTGAGCGTGGCTGTTTCCATGGCTGATTCCCTTGTTAGATCGAAATACACAAGCAATTTGGGCTAATATAATTTATAGAGGGAATCTTCTGTTTAACAATTTGATCAATCTACAAATGGGTGCCATTGCATCATTCTGGCTAATCCGTATTTGTGACCATCGTACAATCATACAGTAGTTGTTTCAAGCATTCAGGTAGCCACATAAAGATCTACTGAACTCCTTTGAAATATTATGTCATGCATTCGTGAGGAGCTATGGTACCCAAGAGGAGCAGCAGGACTCCCTTTCGGGTATTCAGTGAAGAAACTGTTTACTCGAACCAAAGGGAATTCTAATGTCACACGATCTTGCGACCACAAATGGCCAAACGGCAATGATGTATGCTGGGGAAACTCCCTGGCATGGATTGGGAACGAAGCTGGAGGAACCAGCCACTGCTGCTGAGGCTATTTCTGCTGCGGGTTTGGATTATGTGGTTCAATTGGAACCATTGATCACGACCAATGGAATTCCGGTTCCCAAACGAAAAGCTGTGATTCGAACTGACAGCAATGCCGTTCTGGGAGTGGTTGGTAACAGTTACCAGCCTGTGCAGAATCATCAGTGTTTTGGGTTTCTTGATGCTATGGTGGCTGATGGAGAAATTCGATATCACACTGCCGGGGCTTTGGGGCAAGGTGAAAGAATTTGGATGTTGGCGAAGTTGCCAGGAGAAATTCGAGTCAAGGATTCTGAAGATGTCACCGAGCAATTTCTGCTTTTAAGTAACTCTCATGATGGGAGTTCAGCACTTCGGGTTTTCTTTACGCCGATTCGAGTAGTCTGTGCCAATACGCTGGGGATGGCGGAGCGGAGAAGTCGAGGGCAAGGAGTTTCGATCATTCACAAGGGAGACCTAACAGCTAAAGTTGCTGAAGCTCAGGAAATTCTTGGTCTCGCAAAATACTTCTACGGGAATTTGGATCGCCGGATCAATCGACTTGCCTGGCACTATCCAACACGAGGGCAACTCAAAAACTACTTTTCCATGCTGTACCCGGATAATCCAGAAAGCAAAAACCAAAGGACGGCAAATATACGTAAAGAACTTTTCCATCTTTTTGAACATGGACGGGGGCAAGATATCCCGGAGACAAAACTGACCACCTGGGCGGCTTTTAATGCAGTGACCGAATTTGTCGATCATCATCGATCAACAAGAGGTCGAACAGACCAGGAAAAAGCGAGTCGGCGACTTGAATCAGCGTGGTTTGGGAGTGGAGCCAAATTGAAGGCGGATGCCTGGACAATGGCAGTTGAAATGGCTGGATAATTTCCCAGAAACCCACCGTAGACAATCCAACTTCGGTACAATGCTCTGAAAGGAATCAGGCATCTGTACTGGAGTATGATATTGTGACAGAGGAACATTCAGAAAACACGGGACGTCTGGTCGCAATCGGTGATATTCATGGGCATGCTTTGGCTCTGCACGGGTTACTGGATCTCATCACTCCCGAACCAAATGACGTGATTGTTACACTGGGAGATTACGTCAATCGTGGCCCTGACAGTAAGGGAGTCATCGAGAGACTCTTGCGGCTTCAGCAAGAATGCACATTGATTCCTGTTTTGGGCAATCATGATGAGATGATGTTGGATAGCCGAGCTGACGAGCATGCTGAAGAACGCTGGCGTTCGCAGGGGGGAACGGGGACACTCAAGTCATACGGTAACAACAATTCAACGAATGACATTCCGGAAGCCCATTGGGATTTTCTTTCCCGATGTGTTCCATGCCATGAGACGGAATCATTCCTTTTTACGCATGCCAACTACTGCTGGTATTCCAGTATCGGTCAACAACCAGCTTCGTAGCTGTCTATTGTGTGGTTGTTTGAGTATTGCGCAGGGTTAAGGTTTTCTGTTTTCGGAAAACAGAAATTGGGGAGAGGCGGGGTTGCGGTGGTTGCTGGATTTCAGGCGGCGGGCAAGATCTCTGCATCGGCTTG
>JAJRTM010000128.1 GCA_024278285.1 Planctomycetota bacterium | reverse complement strand
TTCATCTACCGAAGCATTTTCAGAAATTAAATCGCGAATTTCATCATCGATATTCATCAATTCATAAATGCCGGTTCGGCCTTTGTATCCCGTATTGTTACATCGCTGGCACCCTTTGCCGTAATAGAATTTGTATTGACGAGCCTGCTTAATGGGCAACTGCAATTCCATTAATAAATCGTCACTTGGGTCGAATTCTGATCGGCACTCCGAACAAATTTTTCTGACCAGCCGCTGGGCCAGAATCCCTTCGATGGTCGCCGTAATCAAGAATGGTTGAATTCCCATGTCTCGTAGTCGTGTTACCGCTGAAGGGGCATCGTTGGTATGTAACGTGCTGAAAACCAGATGCCCTGTGAGCGCACTTTGGACGGCGACTTCTGCCGTTTCAAAATCTCGAATTTCTCCCACAAGAATTTTATCAGGATCGTGCCTTAAAATTGCCCGCAGTACGTTCGAGAACGTCACATCGATATCATGATTAACAGGCACCTGAATCAATCCATCGATTTCGTATTCGATCGGGTCTTCGGTTGTAATCACTTTTGTTTCAATATCGTTCAGTTCATTCAACGCAGAATAAAGTGTTGTCGTTTTGCCAGAACCAGTCGGCCCGGTCACCAGCACAATTCCGTTAGGCATCTTTAACATGTTGCGGAACCCGTTGAGGATTCCGACATCCATCCCAATTTTATTCAGGTCTAACTGAATGACGGTTCGATCCAAAACTCGCATAACGACCGATTCGCCATTAACCGTTGGCAAAACCGAAACACGTAAATCGACCGGATTCCCACCGACATTCAATTCAATTCGACCATCCTGAGGCAGCCGGCGTTCTGCGATATCAAGATCTGCCATCACCTTAATTCGTGTGACAATTGCATTCGCCAGATGCCTTGGCGGAGGGACCATTTCGTAAAGAACGCCGTCCGCTTTCACTCGCACTTTGAACTCATCTTCAAATGGTTCGAAGTGAATATCGCTCGCCTGATCTTTAATCGCCAAAAGCATAATCATGTTGAGGAGTTTACGAATCGGAGCCGCATCTGCCATCTCTTCAATATCGCCCAGACTGAAACCGCGAACGCCTACTTCTTCCTCCAGGCCATCTTCCAACTGACCAATGACATCTTCAATACTGTCTTCACGACCGGCATAAACTCGCAGTATCGCAGCTTCAACATCTTGAAGCGACGACACTGCCCCACGAACGTCGACACCCAAAAAGTTTCGCAAATCGTCCAGTGCAGCGACATTGCCGGGGTCAGCCATCGCGACCGTCAACACGCCATCTTTATTGGAAATAGGCACAACCTTGTAAACCGAAGCCATCGTCTCCGGCACAAGTTCAAGAACCTTGGGAGGAATGTTTGTTTCCGCCAGATTGACCACAGGCATTCCATGCTGCTCGGCAAGAGCCTCCGTTACTTGAGGATCTGTCACAAATCCCATACGGACTGCGACCTGACCGATTAACTCGCCGGGACTCTGGTTCTGCTCTTCAAGCACATCCCAGAGCTGATCCTCAGACATATACCCGAGGTCAACCAGAACTTGTCCAAGTTTACGTCTTGCCATAATTTACGCCAATCTTCCCAAACTTAACTTTACGACAACTTTTCGCCTGCCCCGCTGTGCGATCACACCAATCAATAATCCATCAGTCAAATCAATAATCGTCGTCGTCGTCATCCTCATCTTCGTCGTCGTCCAGCAATCCTTTCTTGGCCATCGCAATCTTGGCTTTTAATTCACCAGGATTGTTCGACTTAATCACGACATCATTCTCTTCAGAAAGCCCTGTTTTCCACAGATCGAACAAGGCATCATCCAGTAACTGCATGCCAAACTTTCGTCCCGTTTGAATACTGGAATTAATACGATACGTTTTGGCTTCTCGAATTAAGTTAGCAATCGCGGGGGTTACCACCAGCATCTCATAGGCAGCGACCAAACCTTTCGGTTTTCGCGGGATAAGAGCCTGGCTGAGAACGCCGATAATAGCGACTGAAAGCTGTGTGCGAATCTGTGCCTGCTGACTGGTCGGAAACACATCGATAATTCGATCTACCGTTCCCTGTGCCCCGGTTGTATGCAGTGTACCAAAAACGATATGCCCCGTTTCGGCAGCAGTAATCGCTGCAGCGATTGTATCCAAGTCTCGCATTTCCCCCACGAGAATTACATCCGGATCCATACGTAATGCTCGCCGCAGCGCTTCGGGAAAGTCAGGAACATCGACACCAATTTCCCGCTGATTGATCGTACACTTTTTATGTTTGTGATAATATTCGATTGGGTCTTCCAACGTGATGATATGATGATCCATCGTATCATTCATGTAATTAATCATACTTGCCAAAGAGGTCGTTTTTCCCGACCCGGTTGGCCCGGTCACTAAAAACAAACCTCGTGGCCTGTTGAGCAAATCCGAAATTACATAAGGCAGCCCCAGTTGCTCGAACGTCAGGAACTCATTCGGAATTCGCCGCAGAACCATTCCAATTTGACCACGCTGCTTAAACACCGCCACTCGAAAGCGAGCCTTATCTCCAAAAGCAAATCCAAAGTCGGTTCCTCCCACCTCCTGCAGTTCCTGCTGATTTCGCTCTGGCGTAATACTTTTCATCAGCGAAACAGTATCTTCAGGCGTAAGCGTTTTCGTCTCCAGACGAATCAGCCGCCCACCGGAACGAACAACCGGCGGTTGCTCTGTCGTAATATGCAAATCGCTGACGCCTTCTTTGACGACGGTTTCCAGCAATTTGTCAATTTGAATTGTTTGAGTTATAGCCATGCGAGTCCTTCACGATGCACCAAGCCCGGCAATCGCCAAGCCATTAATCATGATGTGATATTCAAAGATGTGAGTCCAAACCATTTACGCAACCAATGAATCCATTCTCTCGTGTGAAGAAGAATTAAAGCCAACGAACATTAGCGATTAGAATCAAAACAATCCTTCTCTCACCCTGACGCATTATTGAGAACTGATGCGTCAGCATCAACCGAAACAGCTAGATTTCATAAAAACATACTGTTATAAAAAAACGACAACAGTCTGCGTGAACAAATGACAGACGCCCCAAAGTGGAAAAACGAAACCGACTGAAAGGCGACATGCCCCTACTATGCTTTACCCAAAAGGCGAAAGAGATCCCACCGGTTAACCAGGCAGCTAGCATCATCGCAAAGAACTATACAATAGTGTAGACAGCCTCGTTTCATAGTAACGAGACCAATCCACAACCTTCGCCAGGCCCTGAGTAACCACAGTCCCACCAGATAGAAAACGCAGGTCGCACAAAGGCAATAGAATTCAATGCCCTCCTACGTTGAGGCGATACGCCTCGGTCAGTGTCGTAACTCCTTCCATAGCCTTGTCTACAGCATCATCAACAAGCGTTTTCATGCCAAATAATCGTGCCTGCCGACGTATTGCCTGCGTTGGCTCTGAATTAAAAGCCATCTCCCGCAAGGTAGAGTTCATCATCATCATTTCAAAGACAGCTTTTCGACCACGAAAGCCAGTATGCTGACAATAATTACACCCCTTCCCACGGCAGAACTCAGCCCCAGCTACCGCCTCATCAGTAATCCCGAACTCCTCCAGCTCCGATGGCTCTGGAGTGTACGGCTGCTTACACTTCGGGCAGACAACTCGAACCAATCGTTGCGCCATCGCCGCCATAATACTTGATGCAACCAGGAAAGGCTGCACACCCATGTCAATCAGACGTGTAATAGAACCGGGCGCATCGTTCGTATGCAGAGTACTGAATACCAAGTGTCCTGTCAAGGAAGCCTGGATCGCCATCTCTCCCGTCTCTGTGTCGCGAATTTCACCCACAAGAATAATATTGGGAGCCTGGCGTAGCATCGAGCGAATAATTCGGGAAAATGTCAAGCCGATATTTGCCCGGACCTCCACTTGGTTAATGCCGGGCAGATAATATTCAACAGGATCTTCAGCCGTGATGATCTTTTTGTCTGGACGATTCAGCTCACCTAGTGCACTGTACAATGTGGTTGTCTTACCACTTCCCGTGGGGCCGGTCACCAGAAAAATTCCGTTTGGTCTTCTGATGATTTTCAGGAAATTACGATAGTTCGTTTCACTGAAACCCAGGTTTCGAATTCCAACCTTAATGTTATCACGGTCAAGAATACGCATGACCAGTGCCTGGCCGTAATGAGTTGGCAGAATACTTACACGCAAATCGAAGTCACGACCGTTAACACGAGTGGTTATTCGTCCATCCTGGGGGCGTCGTTTTTCCGTAATATCGATTCCCGCCATAATTTTCAGGCGAGAAGTCAATGCAGAGAGCAAACGTTTAGGGGGACTGTCGCGTTCCACAAGCACGCCATCAATTCGATATCGAATTCGAATCCGATCATCAAAAGGCTCAATATGAATATCTGATGCACGCATGCCTACTGCTTCGGTAATAATCAGATTCACCAGCCGAACAATCGGGGAAGTCTCTTCCGCTTCTGCTTCTGCCTCTGCTTCAGAAAGCTCTGTTTCCGTAAAGTCGATTGCAGTTTCAGTGAACTCTTGTATCAACGAGTCTACAGATTCTGATTCGTGCTGACCATAGTGCATGTTGATGGCTGCCTGGATGCTATCTGTGGACGCAACCACCACTTTGATATCTCGATTCAAAATGAATCGAAGTTTGTCGAGCACTTCCAGATTCATGGGATCGTTCATGGCGACAACAAGAGATTCCCCGCGCATTTCAACGGGAAAAACGATATTTTCCCGAGCAACTGATTCAGGCACCTGGCTGACCACTTCTGAGTTGCCTTCAATCGCGGTCAGATCGATCATTTCGTACCCGAGGGCAGCCGTTTGGTACTCGCGCATCACATCTTCGGTGATGTACCCAAGCTCCACTAAAATCTTTTCCGCTTTGCCCCCCTTGCTGCGAGCAATCGATTCCGCTTCTTTCCATTGATCCTGACTGATATGCCCGTCAGATACCAGTTTTTTTACCCATTTCGCCATTTACTTAATCCTTATCGAAAATGCTCGCCGTTTGTCTATTTTGGTGCTGATGACAGAAATTGTCGGAAAAAGAAGTAAACCAACTGAATGACATCAGAAAAAAAATTGCAATTTGATGACAGGAACTTCCACGAATTCAAAATAATTATTGAGCGGAGGGTAGACATTCTTGCCTGCCTTTCACAAGGCTTGCTCAAACGAAACAGACGCCGAATGTCTGTTCTCCTTCTGAATCAATAGAGATTCCCTATACTGTTGCTGTATGGAAACAGCGGAAAGGTTGAGTGGAATTGCCTGAAAAATCTCCAGACAAGATATCCCGCTATCATCCCTAGTTAACAGCACAATTGCAACGGACTTCTCAGATGAGTTAATAACATTATGATTCTTCAAATCCCTGATTGATCGCGAACAAACCAAAATATCCTGCCAGTTTTGTACAGCATTTCATTATTTCATTGACAAACACTAAGTTCCAGGAGATATCATCTAATACGATGGCAATAATCACCAAAATGCGCGTTGAAGATTTGCGATTTCCTACTTCTCGGGAACTGGATGGATCGGATGCGATGAACGAAGCTCCCGATTATTCGGTTGCTTATGTGACCCTGGAAACTGACCAGCCGGGATTATGTGGGAATGGAATCACCTTTACGATTGGTCGGGGAAACGAAATTTGTGTTTGTGCGATTGAAGCGCTGCGTCCGTTGATTATCGGGAAAGAACTTGATGAATTCACAAAAGATATGGGCGTATTTTGGCGACACATCACCGGGGATAGTCAACTGCGGTGGATCGGTCCCGAAAAAGGAGCCATCCACCTGGCGACCGCTGCGGTTGTGAATGCGGTTTGGGACTTATGGGCCAAGACTGAAGGGAAACCGGTCTGGCAGCTTGTTGCAGAAATGAGCCCGCAGGAATTCGTGAAGTGTATTGATTTCCGTTACCTCACCGATGTGCTGACTGCTGAGGAAGCAGTCAGCATGCTGGAAAAACTACAGTCCGGCAAGCAAGGCCGTATCGCAGAAATGAAACGCGACGGCTACCCCGCCTACACAACCTCAGCCGGCTGGCTCGGCTATTCGGATGATAAGCTGAGGCAGCTTTGCAGAGCGAGATTGGCGGAAGGTTGGGATGTTTTCAAAATAAAAGTCGGTCGCGACCTGGAAGATGATCGCAGGCGGTGCAGAATCATTCGGGAAGAAATTGGCCCGCATCGCAGATTGCTGACCGATGCGAATCAGGTTTGGGAAGTCGATCAGGCGATTTCCTGGATGAAACAACTAGCCGAGTTTGATCCCTGGATGATCGAAGAACCGATCAGTCCCGACGATGTTCTCGGCTACGCGAAAATCGCCAAGCAGCTCGCACCGATTCGTATCGCAGGAGGAGAACATTGTGCCAATCGGGTTCTATTCAAACAGTTTCTGGAATCGGGAGGGATTCAGGTTTGCCAGATCGACGCGTGCAGATTAGGCGGCGTTAACGAAGTGCTGGCGGTGCTGCTACTGGCAGCAAAGTTCGATGTCCCGGTTTGTCCGCATGCAGGCGGAGTCGGCTTGTGCGAATATGTGCAACACCTTTCGCTGATCGATTACATCTGTGTCAGCGGAAAACTCGAAGACCGCATGACCGAACACGCAGGCACCTGCCACGAGCATTTTCTGAATCCGATTGTCATCAAAAACGGACGATATCAGGTACCAACGGCCCCCGGTTACAGCATCACCATGTTTGAAGATTCCATCAAAAAAGCACGGTTTCCCGACGGCGAATACTGGCAGGAATAAGATAACAATCGTAGGATGGCGTGCTTGCACCCATCAAATACGGTTTCCAGTTCATAAATCTTATACGCATCTCAATTAATAGCAGCAAGTAGGGTACGCTGTGCGTACCACGCGTGCAGAGTAATGTATGCTACAATGGCAATTATCTCCTCTAACGCGAGTCACAATTGGTACGCACAGCGTACCCTACGTCGCTAATTCGGGGCATCATGCAGAAAAAGTATCGGAGATGCCTGGTCTTCGATTTGCGAAAAGGTGTGCTGCCGCATGGCACCAATGATCGCTTCGTGGGTCACATCGTCAGCATCACAAAGTCGATAGAAAGCTCGTAAATCTGCGGGCGAAGCCAACTTGTCGGGCAACGTTCCTCCCGGGTGTCGTCTCATCAAATCAAAAACCTGAACCAGCCGCGCCGTTCGCCTTTTGTCTCACAGTTGAGCGTGACCAAACAGAGATTGTCCAGAACTCAGGTCCGTTTCACAGTCAGCCGTTTTGCATCCAGTAGGCATCACCAAAATCCTGCATGCGAGAACAAAAATAAGGGAGCAGTGATTTCATCCTACGAGCCTGCCTTATTGATGCAAGAAGATATTTTACAATGCAAAATTAACAATGCTCTGCGAATTTCCCACGACACAAGTTACGCTCATGCAGGCTGGCAAAAAGAAAATAATATTTGTAATATCTGCCAATGACTTATGGTAAAACTTAAGGTCGTGACGCACTTTTTCATCACACGAACAAGCGGGTGCGTCACGACGCACCTTATGATAAACCGGAAACTTATTTCGGGACTATTTCCTAAAGATAACATTTCATGGCATCAGATTCACTCCATCAACTTCGACAAGTTGCAGTGATCGAAATTGGGACCACTGCAATCAGAATGGCGATTGCAGAAGGGACTGTGCAGGGAAAAGTCCGGACATTGGAAAGCCTGACCATCCCGGTCGCGATCGGTAACGATACCTATTTGACAGGTCAAATTTCTCGAACGACCATCGAACAGTGCGTCAATGTATTGCGTGGTTATCAGGAAAAGTTGCGAGAATACCGCTTGTCTGATTTAGAAAATATTCGCGTTGTTGCAACCAGTGCAGTGCGTGAAGCTGATAATACGCTGGCTTTCATCGACCGCATGTATATTGCGACCGGTTGGGAAGTAGATGTTCTGGATGTGGCTGAGGTACACCGCATTATTTACCAGAGTATTCAATCGAAAAGAGAAAACATCACTGGCTTTGGTCAGGATCGCTGGGTGATCGCGGAAGTAGGAGGGGGGAACACGGAGTACCTGCAGATGCAACATGGCGAAATTGAATTGTCCAACGCGGTTCGCCTGGGATCGTTGCGGTTGCGTTCGGTGCTGAAGAAATATCATACGCCCGAAGCACAATGGCCACGCATGTTACGCAGCCATGCGCAAAGAGCACTTGCTGAAACTCGCCTACTGCATGGAGAAGTGCCAACTAAACTGTTGTCGCTGGGAGGAGAAATGCGATTCTTCGCTTCAATTGCCCGCCCGGAATCCGATCCCGAAAAAGCGATTCGAATACGCCTGATTGAACTGGAACAATTCACCGATCATATTCTCGAACAGAATGTGGATGAGGTCTCCAGAAAGTATCATCTTCCGTTACCCGATGCGGAAACATTAGGCCCTGCGCTGGTCGCGAATACAGAGTTAGCTCGGACGCTGAAGGTTGATCATCTTTATGTGCTTTCAGCCAGTTTACGAGATGGCCTACTTCGAGAAATGATTGATCGCGATGTCTGGTCTGATGAATTAGTCAATCAGATCGTCCGTTCTGCAACAGATGTTGGCAGGAAATTTCAATTCGATGAAGCACACGCCCAGCACGTGGTTCGCTTGGCAAAACTCCTGTTCAATCAACTCGAACAACTTCACGGTTTAGATCGACGTTATGAACTTTTGCTTGTGCTCTCTGCACTTCTGCACGAAATCGGCCTGTATATCGGAACCAGTTCGTTTCATAAACATTCGATGTATTTAATTTCAAATTCCGAACTGTTTGGTTTGTCTCGAAAACAATTAACTTTTATCGGTTTAGTTGCCAGGTATCACCGCAGGGCATCGCCCAAGGCTTCGCATTCAGGATTTACAAACCTGAAAAGGAAGGATCGTATTGCAGTCGTCAAATTGGCAGCACTTCTACGAATCGCCCTGGCATTAGATAGTTCTCGCAGTCAGCGGATTCACGATTTCGAATGCTTTATTGAAAGGCAACAACTGGTTATCACCATCCCTGAACTCACAGATCTTTCCATGGAGCAACTGGCAATTCAACAAAACGGCGGCCTGTTTCAAGATACATTCGGTATGAAAATTTTATTACGTGGAACACAAGAGGAACAAAGATTCTGGAAGTGAGGAAAGATTTGTTACCCTCAAAATGAAACCAAAAATTGACAAAGCATGACTTTCTTTTAACATCGTCATCTTATCGCAAAGAAATATAATGTCACATAATGCAGCACGTTTTTTTAATCGGGAATTGAGTTGGCTTCAATTCAACCAGAGAGTTCTTGATCTCGCGTTATCGGCAGCGCAACCGTTATTGGAACGATTAAAGTTTCTGGCAATAACGGCTTCCAATCTCGATGAGTTTTTCATGGTTCGTGTTGGCGGTTTGCAATTGCTGGCAAAAAAGAATGTGCAAAGAGCAGACGTTGCAGGAATGACCCCTGAAGAACAATTGAAAAAAATCCGGGAACGCATTCGTGTCATGCTCTCGGATCAATACCGTTGCTACCGGGAAGAACTGGAACCAAAACTTTTTGAGGCAGGAATTCGACGAGCCACATTTGAAAATATCACTCAGCCGCAACTGCGAGTGATCGAAGAACGTTTTGATGAAGAACTGGCATCAATTTTGTCCCCAATCGCATTATGGCCTGACGAAGAGGTGCCGATGTTTCCAGAGCCAGAACTATGTGTCGCCGTGCGATTGCAAACGGATGATCATGAAAATCCATTTCGGTTTGTTTTCATTCCCCTGGGAAAACAGCTTCCCCGATTTCTTACATTGCCTTCAGAAACCGGGTACGAGTTTATGCTTTTGGAAGATGTTGTTGGAATGTTTGCCCAACGATTTTTTCCTGACGAAACCGTTGTTGCAACGACTTCGTTTCGTATTACTCGCAATGCCGATTTAATTGTCAGCGAAGATGTCGCTTCCGATTTCATGGCGGAAATGGAACAGTTACTGCAAGCTCGCAAACAGAGCCATTGTGTACGGCTTGAAATTGATGCCCAGTCTTCAGCGACCATGCAGGCACATTTAACACAAAGTTATCATGTTTCTCCCGCTGATGTCTATCCGATTGAAGGGCCGCTTGATCTTTCCGATATGATGCCTCTTTCCGGTCTGAAAGGTTTTGAACAACTGACCGATGAACCCTGGATTTCATATCCTTCGGAGCAGATCAGTTCCAGCGAATCGATGTTTGAGCAACTTGTAGAGAAAAGCATACTCCTGCTGCATCCTTACGAATCGTTTGATCCGGTGATTCGATTTATCGACGAAGCCGCTGATGACCCGGATGTACTGTCGATTAAGCAGACGTTATATCGTACGAGTTCAAACAGTCCGATTGTTGCTGCTTTAATGCGGGCCGCGCAAAGTGGAAAGTATGTCACCGCGATTGTCGAATTAAAGGCGAGGTTCGATGAAGTTCGCAATATCGATTGGGCCAGGCAACTGGAGCGAGAAGGAGTGAATGTTATTTACGGAGTGCGGCATTTGAAAACTCATGCGAAGGTTTGTGTCATCGTTCGTCAGGAACCCCAGGGGATTCGGCGATATATTCATTTCGGAACGGGAAATTACAACGAGAAAACGGCAACACTTTACAGCGATGTCAGTTACATGACATCTGATTTCGATCTCGGAGCAGATGCCGTTTCTTTTTTTAATGCGATCACGGGCGGGTCTTCGCCGCAACCGTTTCATAAACTGGAAGCGGCTCCACTTGGATTGAAACCTCGATTGTTGGAAATGATCGAAATCGAAATTGATCAGGCCAACCGTGGCGGCAAGGCATTTATTCGTGCGAAGGTTAATTCGCTGGTCGATACCGAAATTATCGAAGCACTTTACCG
>JAJRTM010000127.1 GCA_024278285.1 Planctomycetota bacterium | reverse complement strand
TTGGGATAATTCCATCTCTAACGCAGCACGGCTCACAGAGCCGTGGCACACGAAAGTGTTATTTCGCGCAACAGTTGCTCAGTACAAAAATCCCTCATCTCTCCCATCTTCCGGGTTATTTACCAGTCCAGCCAACGGCTCGGTCATTTGTTCCAATGGGTAGCCTTTTATCAACATTTTACAAATGACCGGACCGTTGGTCCTCACCGCCATATCACACCTGCTGACCCAGCCCGTTGGGCTGGGCTAGGTAAATTGCTGGGCCTTTGGCCCGGAACAACTGGTTCTTTCTGGTAGCCAGAATGAAAATCAAGAACTAAACAAACACTTCTTTCACAGAGCCGCACAAACCCCAATGTGCACCCGATATTGTGTAGCCACACAACTTGCTCAATACAAGCAGGCATAACACCTAGTCCGAGAGTTTATGCTACACAGTCATGTTTTTAATCTACTTGTTTGCATTTGAGCTTGGTGAAAATCGTGGACCGGCTTCGCGGGTTGGTTTGTTTTCGTAGTATCCTTGATACGCTCGGTTGTAGTAGCCGCTGTTGCTGTATCCGTAGCCATAGATACCGCGACGATATTGCCCCGCCTCGTACCGGTAACCCGTTTCTTCCGAAACGGAGTTTACAACAACTCCCATCACGGTCGCATTGACCAGATCCAGACTTTCTCGTGCCTGCTTGGCACGTGGCTTGCAATGCTTGGTGTTTTTTAGAACCAACAAGACTGAATCGCTTATTTGCGCCAATGCTGTTGCATCCGAGACCGCTAATACAGGCGGACTATCGACAAGAATGAAATCATATTTATCCCGGAGTACTTCCAGGATCGAAGCCATTTCTTCACTATGTAGTATTTCACTGGGATGGTCTGTCCTCGGACCGGCTGCAAGAATTTGTAGATTCGGAATCAATGTGTCTTGTATTGCATCCTGTAGCTCATCTCCATCTTGAATGATCGAAGTGATTCCAACTTTTCGTTCTAATCCGAAAAGCTTGTGTTGCCTTGGCCTACGTAAATCGGCATCGAGAATCAATACTCGTTTTCCAGAATTGGCAATCGCAACAGCAACATTCGAGCAGATCGTCGATTTCCCGTCACCAGGTTCGGGACTTGTAAACTGGGTGACACTACAGTGTCCGTCTTTTGCATCGAATAAAAGAGACGTGCGAACAAGGCGGTATGCTTCTGCAATTCGGGATTGCGGGCGGTGAAAATTCGCGACCGTACCATCAACTCGTTCATCTCTCAACTTTTTCAAGTTACGAGCAGACGCCATTTCTGGAATATGACCGAGGATTGGTACCCGTAACGTTTGCATCATTTCTTCAGGGCTGCGGAAGCGTCTGTCGCCAAATTCCATTAAAATTCCAATCAATGCTCCAAAAAGCATTCCAAGCCCACCACCAGAAAAGATGTAGGAATACATTTCGATTTGAATTTTGCCGCCACCACTTGGTTTTTTCAAAACTTCGCCAGAAAATGTGAAATTATCTTTTGTTAAACGAACTTCCTGTAGTTGCTCAAGGACTACATCAAACAAACCTTTGGTTCTCGCTAAATCTTCGCGCAGCGCCCGGTTACGATTTTCCTCTGCTCCCATCGCTTTAGCAGATTTTTTCTCAGCCAGAAAAAGATTATCAAGCTCTTTAATTTTTTCATTACTAACGCGCATCTCTTCTTGCAACGATTGTAAATAAATAGTCAACAAATCTGGCCGGGGTTTATTGGGGATATTCTCAACACCTCCCGCTTCTTTCTCCAGCAATCTCTGCATAACATCGATTTTTGTACGAACTTCGCGAACATCAGGATGCTTCTCTCCGAGGGTTTCCAGAAGAAGTGCCTCTTCAAGCATCATAGGAATTAGTTGACTCGTGATAGAGCGTTGGGAAATGGGAGCATCTCCATCGCGATATTGTGCCTGGTCTGCCATGACCAGTAATGCCTGCCGACTGACTCCCTGATCGATCGCCCGTTTGAAAGAATCCAATTCTGCTTTGACCTGGCTCATTTGAATCATAATGCTAGAACGTTGCGATTCAATTTGAGCAAGACGTTGTTGATGAATATTACTCCCTTCATCCCCCCTCCAAAGAAGAGATGCTGATTCCCGAAATTTTTGATACGTGTCCTCTTTCGCTGTGAGTGATGTCGTCAGTTCATCCTTGGCTTTGGTAATCAATTCAACAGTTTTATTGCTGGTTGAGCGTTGAGACTCTCCCAGATAACTGAGATAAGATGCAACGACCGCTTCTAAAATTCGCTGCGCGTCGCTTCTTACTCCGCATGTGTACGACAAGTGAATGATGTCTTCGGAAGAAGAAGAACGACGGACAGTCAGATTTGCCGAGATCGTTCCCATCGGGTTACCCGAACCCGAAAGAGAGGAGAGTTCATCTAATTGAAGCTGTTCAACAGCAGGCTCCAGCAAAATGGGTGCATGGAAAAGTGCTATGTGAGTATCAAGCGGATCACGAGCAACTCCCATATGGGCGATGCTTCCAATGGGTAACCGGGCTGCATTTCGTTGAACGAGTACCTCAGCGTGAGATTGATAGGAGGGCGGCTTCTTGCTGAACTGTAAGTACCCCAATGTACCGCCCACAAGGCCGAAGAAAATCAGCAGCCACTTGCGTTCCCACAGAATTGCCCGGATATCCAATCCTTCTGGCTCTCTTGGGGTATTCTCTTCGTTTGACCAATCTAATCCCTGCGACACGTTTCTCATCTCCTTGTATTATCAATTCCCAAGCTACAATAGCCCGCATGGGAATCAAATGTTTTACACGCCAGTGGTGTATTTTTAACTATTACAGAAAACTACAGCACAAATTTACACAAAAGACAAGGAAGTCTCAATTATGTACTTTAGCAATATACGAAAATGTGATTAGTTTTTCATGACAAGGAAGTCATAAGCAACCTCATCAACCAATTTCATATTGTCGGAACTATGATCATCACATGAATTATTGGTATTTCAAGTAAAAAACACCAAAACATCCTAAACTGAAAACATAACTTAAATATTATGAGTCCTGGCAGGAACTCCCGCAACGAACCCACAAGATTCAACATCTTTCACGACAACGCTACCAGCTCCCACAACTGCTCCTGATTGAATCGTCACCCCTGGTAAAAGCGTTGCCTTGGCACAAATCCAGGTTCCATCTTCGAGTGTAATTGGACGAGTAATCAGATCGAAAGTTGGTTTGCGATGGTCGTGGCTTCCGGTACATAGATAAACACCTTGAGAGAGACAGACATTGGAACCGATTTGAACTTCAGCCAGGTTATCAATCCAAACCTCTTCGCCAATCCAAGAGTGACTCCCCACTTTCAATCGCCAGGGATACTTAATTTTCACATGCGGCTTGATGACAACTCCACGTCCAATTTTTGCACCAAACAAACGTAATAGTATTCGCTTAGGGGAGGAGAGAGGAAAAAATGCCGACTCGAACAACAGACTGCTGACCAGATACCACAAAAATCGCCACGCAACGTGTCGCCCAGGATCGAAACCACCGTTGTCATATCTGGCAAGATCACGATCATTGGAAACCGCGTGAGTATCAATCTTCTCGCTGTTATTCTCCAAGGCTGTTTGTTTCATGGGGACTGACTGCTTCGCCCTATGGTTGTGGAATAAGGTTGGGGTTTCCAGCTAACTTACGATGTTTTTCTGCCAAACCCGGCTGATTGATCTTATCACAAACGATGGCCATTTTTTTATGAAGTTCGGTTTGTTCGGTAGGGATCAATTGATTTCGTAGCGCACGTTCAAGATCGTCTAATGCTTCTTCCCAGCGTTCAAGTTTCATCAGAATTGTTGCCCGCGTATCGAGTAAACGAGGTTCTTCTGGATAATTTTCAACGACGGGTTGAATAAGCAATAAGGCACGTTCATAATCGACAGGTTCTTCTGTAGACAAAATCCAAGCTAAGTTATTCGAAACAAATGGCATCTTAGGAAGCAAGCGATGAGCTCTCTCCAGATGCCATTTAGCCGATTCGATTTCCTTTTCATTAAATTTCAAAATAGACATGGCAAAGTGGGCCAGTCCAGGTTCTTCTCCCCTGGCAATGACCTCGTTCAGAATTTCTTCAAGAGTTTCTTCACCTTCCACTTTGGCTCTACCATAACTCACAAGCCGTTCGTAAGCTGGTGAGAAGTTTGGATCGTAGCTCAACGCCTTATGTAAATGCTTCAATAACAACGAAATCGTTGTTCCTTTTTGCTTCGCCATCATGTCATGACGGTTTGTGTAGAGACTAGCCAATAACTGTTTGTAAGGCCCATCGGGGTCCAGTTTCATGCCCACTTCTAAAACGGCTTCGCACTCGCCTAGTTCCCCCAGCTTGAGAAGCGTATTAGAAAAAGTGACTCGCACAGCCGTATTTTCCGGGTCTTTATTTAACCTTTTACGTAAAAAGTCAGATGCTGCAATATAAGAAGACCGAGCAGCTTCAACATCTTGACGACTAAGATAGAGTTGCCCTAAAAGCAATCCCAGTTCAGGATATTCACTGACTGCTTTTTCCAACCATTCAATCGCAGGTTGGGTTTGGTTCAAAGAAAGGTAGTAAGCGGACCAGGCCCTGGCTACCGTTGGTGTGCGTTGTTCATTGGCAAGAGACAAATGCCAACGAAGTTGGCGAATTTCCTCGCTGGTCGATTTCGAAGTGATTTTTTCAGCAAACCAAACCGCACGTTTGCGATGAGCGGGCGCATAGCCTCTTTTATCATCAGGCGCCAGTTTCCGGAAAAGCCATTGTGCTCGTTCTTCTCGTCCGGTCTCTTCAAACACTTCGCCCAGCCCAAATTCAGCCTGGGAGGTATTCATGTTGGAATTATCTAAAATTCGCTGCAAGTAAACCTCAGCAACATTGTATTCGTCTCGGCCCATCGCCTGATGAGCTTTCATCAAGTAGGTTGAGTTCAAAGACCGAGTTTTAATCCATACTTCCGCACCAAGCCCCGCAACTCCCGTCAAGAAAATAATTGCAGGTAATCCGAAAATAAGATCCCGTGTTCGGCGACGCTGCCATCCTTTGATGAACCAGATGATAGCCGCTTGAATCGGCCAAGTGATAACCAACCAGGTCATACGAAATGGCCACAAAAGTCCCTTCCAGAGATTCTTGCGCAGATTACGAACGAATTCCCTCAAATTGCGTGAGGTTCGTCGTCTCCAGCGGGAAAATTTACTTTCACTCATTGACGCAACTTTCAAACACCTTATTGAATGACAAACATAACCATGTACGCATTAGCTTACTTGTTCGATTCAGTAATTTTACTGGGGGATGATTGCTTGGCAGGTACAACTTGCTGGTAGGCTGCATCCCGTAATGCAGAGAATAGATCGCGAACTCCTGAACGTTCGTGGGCAAAAAACTCTGTGTCTGTATGTGTGTAGGTTTGGAATTGAATAACGGGAGGCACAATGTGAGCATCTTTTCTTTCACTCAGAACAGAGCCCGATCGTAGCCTGTTTAAGAAATTTCGAATAAATGTTTCAGCCGGAGGAGGAGGCTTAACAACATGTCCTTCAGAATCGATACACGTATACAACACGTAAGCCTGCTCGCTTGAACCACGGTAAAGTTGCAACTCGGTTGCAACCGTGTCCCGCTTATCTCCAAGAGAGCCAGGCAGTTGGGGATTGTCTGAACGCCGCAGGCTCCAGCCGACTGACGAATAGCAAAACCACAAATCGTGGAATTCAGGATAGCCACCATCAATTGAAAATTGAGCTTCAACGCCATTATTTTCGTAGGTCCAGATCATCGAGTTAGCGCCAAACAAATCGTTTTTTTCCCGGTTGATAATTCTGAAACCCGTTCGCTTCCATCCGTTAACCTCTTGAGGGAGATCTTTCTCTGTTAAGTCAAAGGCGAGCTTTCCCTCAAAGTTTCCAGTTCCAGCTTGACTGGAACTCCCCCAACTCCTTGCAGCAGTTGCCACGCCACTAAAGATAAACCCGATAAGAAAACAGCCCATAATGACAGAACTAACTCGATGGCTAAACGGACAATTAAGCCAGGCAGTCGTTTTAGGAAACCATTGAATTCGTCTTCTTCGTCTGCCTAGCTCATCTTCCCCCTCTTCATCAGTGTACGGAGGCGGGAAAAAGTAGCGAATCGTTTCGTCGGTACTAATCGCCATGAGAAGAATAAATACGTATGATATAAACCCAACCACCTGATGCCGCCAACCATATTCCAAGCCAGCATCCCAGTGAGTAAAGGCGTAAACAATCAGAAAAACGCGAATTGAATTGGCAACCAATACCCAGAACACGGTTTGCAGCAGGGCGGCTACGATACGAATAATTCCGTAACGGCGATAAACCGTATATACCAGCATAGTCGTCAATGCAGAAAACAGAGAGTGAATACCACTACAGGCATCGTCGATTAAAAAAAGTTTTTCAGGTAAGCGAATCGCAACCCCCGAAACGCTGTGCATAATGCCGAAATAATCCAGCAATAAACTCCCTTGGGCAGTTGCAATTTTTTGCAACTGGATGACCAATGCCGTATCCAAATTGAGAGGCAAGGGGATAATTAACAGGAGGACCAAAAAAGCCCCACGAATATCTTTGATGCTTTCAGAATCAAGCACATAATGAGCCATCGTCCAAAGAAAGAACAGGAACGAAACCCAACCCAACCATGTGCTTCCTGCTATTGATGCCAAGCCAATAAGACAAAGATTAAAGACAAAATATCCCAATGTCTGTCTGCTTAATTGTTCAACAATCGTCACGTTACGATCTCGTAAACGTTGCCAGACTAGCCAGGCAAAAGCAACAATCGCTAATGGAAAGAAGGAATAGTGATCTGTATTCCATAGCCAGGTAAACTGTGGAATAACAAATGGTAAATGCGCAACAAACCCCACAACGAGCACAAGGCAAGTCGTGAGCGAGAGAGGGAAGTTTCTTGTTGCCCGAGTACTCTTAAGCTCTGGGCTATTAACATCTGTCAAAACTTGGGACATGGAGTCAATCCAAAGGTGGGTTAATCAATACGATTAAGTGCAGGTACAGCAAACAGAGGCCGCCAAAAAACACCCTGCTCTCAGCGATTCATTCAAACAAACTGAAGTCAATTTGAGAAGCAGATTGGGATGAAAT
>JAJRTM010000126.1 GCA_024278285.1 Planctomycetota bacterium | reverse complement strand
TTTTCGCCGGGCGATCTGGTCTTTGCCGATATCGATGGCGTTGTCGTCGTGCCTCAACATGTCGAAGAAGAAGTGATCAAACTCGCCTGGGAAAAAGTCCACGATGAAAACGAATTCCGTGACAGCATCAAAAACGGTA
Organism: Planctomycetota bacterium; assembly: GCA_024278285.1. Taxonomy (GTDB): domain Bacteria; phylum Planctomycetota; class Planctomycetia; order Planctomycetales; family Planctomycetaceae; genus Rubinisphaera. The sequence continues at coordinate 3,000 of JAJRTM010000126.1, read as the reverse complement.
TGAGTGTCACTGAAGCATTCGAACGCTACGGCGTGTTGTAATCGCTAAGGCAGGCGAGCCGGGGATGTTAACCCTCGGATTATTGTCATTCGTCCTACCCGGTAACCAATTTTTCCATGAAGGAACCCTGATTAAGTGTCGGGCGTTCCGGGCGGCCCTGGTGCAGGTATTCAAGTTTCAGTTTGCCCAGACCAAGCAGGTGATAAATGCTGACGTGAATATCGAGTACGTGCATTTTATCTTCGACTGCATACAACCCGAGTTCGTCGGTGTTACCGATGACCTGTCCCCCTTTGACGCCACCTCCCGCCATCCACATCGTAAAACCGGTCGGGTTGTGATCGCGACCATCTCCTTTTTCACTCATCGGCGTGCGACCGAATTCACCTCCCCAGACGACCAGCGTTTCGTCGAGCAATCCGCGTTGCTTCAAATCTTTCAGTAACGCCCCGACACCCTGATCCATGCTTCTGCACATTTTGGGATGTTTCACTTCCAGGTCGCTGTGTTGATCCCATTGGCTTCCCGTTCCGCTGTAAAGTTGGACGAAACGAACTCCTCGCTCCACCAGTCGGCGAGCCAATAAACAGTTGCGACCGAACGCTTTGGTATCCTTGTTGTTCAAGCCGTAATTGTCCAGAGTTTCTTTTGTTTCTGTTGTCAGATCGACTGCTTCCGGGGCGGCTGACTGCATACGGAAAGCGAGTTCATAACTGAGGATTCTTGCTTCCAGTTCCGACTGCTGTTCGCGTGAAGCTGCATGCTGTCTGTTCAATTGATTGAGCAGGCTTAGCTTGCGTTGTTGCCGGGATTGTTCGACAGTTGCAGGAGTAAACAGATTCGGAATGGGAACATCTCCATTACTGAATCGTGTTCCCTGAAAAGCAGCAGGCATGAACGCGGTCCCCCAGTTTCGCGGGCCGTTGACGACGGTTCGTTTGATGTCGTCCTGCATCACAACGAAGGCAGGCAGGTTTTCGTTTTCGGAACCAAGCCCATAAGTGACCCAACTTCCGAGCGATGGTCTCCCCGCGAGTGGCGTAACGGTATTCATCTGACAAACTCCGCCCGCGTGATTGATGCCGTTCGTCCAACATCCGCGTAGTACCGCGATATCATCAACCGATTGCGCAATATGAGGCAGCCATTCTGAAACCCAGGTGCCGCTTTCACCATGCTGTTTCCATTTGCGGGGACACGCCAAAAGTGGCGATTCCTGTTCCCCCATCGCGGTCAACGGTCGCTTAAAGCTTTCAGGAAGTGGCTTGCCTGCCAGTTTGTTGAGCGCCGGCTTGGGATCAAACAAATCGATATGGCTCGGTCCCCCTTCCATAAACAGAAAGATGACACTTTTGGCACGCGGCGTGAAGTGAGGCAGTTTTGCAGCCAGCGGATTCTTCGGTTTTCCAGAACGGGACGCGACCGAAGCCGCCTCGGTTGAAGAGAGTCCGTTTAACGCAACGGCGCCAAATCCCATCCCGGCTTGTTGCAACCAGTGCCGACGGGATTGTGATGAGGCATCTACGCATTCGCTTCTGTTTTGTTTTGACATTATTTCATTCCTTCTCAGGCGATCCAAGGATATTACTCCCCGGCTGTAGGTTGACCTGTTAAATATCATAAGTTGTTGTTAGTTCAACTATTGCGATTTATTTTATGATTCCCTGTTGGGTGCCACGGCTCTGTGAGCCGTGCGAGCGGAATTTCAAGTTCGGTTTTGACGAAATTCCAAGTCGAACGCTGCACGGCTCACAGAGCCGTGGCACACGAAACCGTTACTTCTCGCAACATCAGTACGAACTTCTTAATTTAATTCATTATTCAACATATAAAAACTCATTCGAATTGAGTAACACATGACACAAATCGATTAGTGCCTGCTGGTCGGTTTGGTCTGATGTTTGATTTTTGAGAAACGGCACAAGATTTTGCAACTCTGCCTGGTTTGGGCTTCGACCATATGTCAGCTGATAAGCCGCTTCAATTTGAGCAGCTTCTGTTTCGAGTTTCATTTTTGTAATTCGCGATGCCATCGCGTCAGCCCGTTTGAGTAGCCAGTCACCGTTAATCATCAACAGCGCCTGCGTTGGTGTAGTGGTCACATTCCGATGGGCGGTGCTGGTAATGCCTCCCGCGAAATCGAAGGCCCCCAACACTTCATCTTTTGTATTTCGTTTGATGATGACGTAAATGCTGCGCCGCGGCACGTTCCCCTTCACGCTTGCACCGCCCAGATCAAGCTTCAATTCGCCAGAGACTGCCAAAGCGGAATCACGAATTTGTTCTGCGGTTAACCGTCGAATATCTCCCCGCCAGTGCAATCGATTCGCGGGATCTTTCATTTCACCCTGTTCGGGATGAGGATGTTTCGCGGAAAGTCGATACGTTTCGGTATTCATAATCAAACGGTGCATCTGCTTGAAGTTCCAACCGTGATTGATAAACTGTGTCGTGAGCCAATCGAGTAATTCCGGATGGCTGGGAAGTTCACCCAGATGACCAAAATCGTTTGCAGTTGCGACAAATCCGGTGCCGAAGTGGTATTGCCAGATGCGATTGGTAATCACGCGAGTGGTAATTCTGTTATCAGGCCGCGTTAACCACTTTGCCAAAATCGTACGGCGGCCAGTCCCTACTTTATTTTGAGGCGGCGGAAGGATATCAGCCGGATCGGGTGAAAGAATTGAAATAAACCCGGGGGCAATCCCCTGCTCGTTTTGTGTTCCTGGAATCGTTGTCACAGGCGGCTTGGCCGATGTTTCGGTAACACTGGGCGCGGTTGGAAACGGCTTCGGCTTCAGGTCATCGAATTCTGCCAGTTTTTTGATAAGCGCTGCGTATTCAGTATGCTTTTTCTGCTTGAGAATCCCTTTCAGGTAAGCATTTATTTTATCCGTAACCTGCCGATTAACCAAATACGCTAGCTGCATTTCGTGCGTTGTCCGCTGCTGTTCAGGCTTAGCCATAATTTCCTGAATATCGGGCGGGAACATTTTAATC
>JAJRTM010000125.1 GCA_024278285.1 Planctomycetota bacterium | reverse complement strand
TGAAGGAAAAGGTTCCAGCGATACCGATTCGGCTGGGCGATACGGCAACGTTGTCGCGTTGTGCGATATCGATGAAAGCCGCCTGAATAAAAAAGCACGTCGCTATAAAGGGGTTGCCAAGTATGTCGATTATCGGGAAATGCTCGATGAGATGGGCGACAAGATCGATGCGGTTACTGTCAGTACGCCGGATCATTCGCACGCACCAGCTTCTGCATTGGCAATCAGAGCAGGCAAACATTGCTTTACCCAGAAGCCGCTGACTTGGTCGGTTCAAGAAGCCCGCATGCTTCGCGAGTTGGCGAACAAGCATGAAGTCGCCACCCAGATGGGAAACCAGGGAACTTCGCATGATGGATTGCGTGAAGGAGTTGAAGTTCTTCGAGCTGGTGCAATTGGCGATGTCACCGAAGTGCATGTCTGGACGAACCGCCCGGTCTGGCCACAGGGAACAGGACGCCCGCAGGGGAAAGAAGATATCCCGGAAGGATTGCATTGGGACTTGTTCCTCGGACCAGCAGCCGTGCGTCCTTACAGCTCGGCTTATCATCCATTCAAATGGCGTGGATGGCTCGACTTCGGCACCGGGGCATTGGGCGATATGGCTTGTCATACCGCAAACATGGTCGTGATGGCTCTCGAGTTGTTCGATCCAATTTCCATCGTTTCGAATGATACCGGGATTGTCGAAAACGAAACCTATCCACAATCTTCAACCATTACATTCCAGTTTGCAAAAACGGAAAATCGTGGTCCTGTGAAGATGGTCTGGTACGATGGCGGTCGCAAGCCAAGTATCGATCTCATTGAAGGGGAAGAGTTCTCGAACAGTGGTTCGCTGGTTGTTGGATCAGCCGGGACATTGTTCTCGCCGAACGATTACGGTTCCAAGTTCGTCTTACTTCCGAAAGAGAAGTTCAAAGATTATAAGAAGCCGGAACCAACACTACCTCGTTCACCCGGTCACTTCAAAGAATTCGCCATCGCATGTGCAGGCGGCGCACCAGCGATGTCCAACTTCAATTATGCGTCTCGCTTAACCGAAACCATTTTGCTCGGCAACGCAGCAATGAAAGCAGGCAAATTATTGAAATGGGACGCCAAAGCAGGCAAGTTCACCAACGCTCCAGAAGCGAACCAGTACCTCGGCAGAACCTACCGCGATGGTTGGAAACTGTAGTTCTGAAGTAAGTGTTTTTCGCTTCAACAGCGAATCATCTCAAAGCCCGGCCCCTTTCGGTATATCCAACACCGTAAGAGCCGGGCTTTGTTTATTTCGTGTCAGGCCATAGGATCCGCTACCCGCGGACCACGCCTTGCATTTCAGGTGATCAAGTACCGTGCAGTAATCCTCGTATGTAACCGAACGCGAATAGCCTTGCGAGCATTGTGTAACCGGGTTCGCCCTCTTCTTCGCCTACCAGTTGCGGAACGTGGTCTGGCCGGATCGGGCCGTTAAATCCAATTTTTTTCAGAGAGCGAATGGCCGCCGCCATGTCTGTGGGACCGTTATCGTGAAAAGTTTCCACAAAACAATCCGGTGTCCCTTTCACATCGCGAAAGTGGACGTATTGAATATGTTTTCCCAATCGTAAAATCGTTTGAGGAATATCGACTCCCATTGTTGCAAATGTCCCCTGACAAAAGCAGATGGCGTTACTCCGGCTGGGAACCAGTGAAACGAGTCGTTCAAATGCTTCCACCGAATTCATTATCCGTGCTTTGTTGTTAAATGTTGCCAGCGGGGGATCGTCCGGGTGCATGACCAAAGTCACTCCAGCAGATTCAGCGACCGGAATGACTTCCTTCAAAAAGTTTTCCAAGTTTAACCAAAGCTCATCAGCCTCGATAGGAGTCGCAGCGATCTTGCTTTCAAATGAGTTCAACGAAACGGCTTGCTCTGCCTGCGACAAATCAAAAGCAGTAACCTTGGCACCGCCTCGTTCCGAAACATCAGTTTGAGTACGTACCCAATCAGATCCAGCCATGAAGTTGTAACACAACAGCGGAACACCAGCCGTTCCCATATTTTGGATGAGCTGCTTCATCGCCGTCAATTCACTGCCATCGTGGTCAGTTCCAATTTTGATCTTTTCAATCGGCAGGTACCCCTCGATGGCAAACAACTGCAAGCCATATTCTTCGATCTTCTTTTTCACAGCCAACAAGTCGTCCAATGATTCCCCCGGATAACGAGTCACCAGTCCCTGCACTCCTACTTGTGCTGCAAGCTGCATGTTTTCTGTTGAGCAGGGAGTTAATACGCTGGATATTTTCATTTATGTTTTTGATGACATGAAGGTTTTTATGGAATAGAACTTAACATCGCCAAATCAATAGCTTCCTTATCTTTGAGCCGTAGGATGGCGTGCTTGCACCCATCAAATACGGTCTCCATTTCTTTAATTTATCGATGGATTATTAACATTCAGAATCATTTCAATCCTTTGGACGCAACTCGGCATACGAAAATGGGTGCAAGCACGCCATCCTACAAAATGCTGAAAATCCCTGCCTGATTTATGCCGATTTTAGTGATACGGAACTAGAAAAACGACTCTTCAAAAAGATGTTAAAGTTCACCTTATCCACGGCGTTCATCGAATCATCCATCTTCGCAATGCTGTGTTGGCGAGTAATGTGATGACTGCAAACAAGCCGATGCCGAGTAGTGTGGAGAGGATGACGGAAGCGAGTAGAATGTCGGTGCGAAATTGTCCTTGGGCGGAAAAAATGTAGTAACCCAGCCCGTAACGGCCGGCTTCGTGGCCTGCAAAGAACTCGCCGATAATTGCTCCGACAATCGCCAGCCCAGAAGCTGTTTGTGCTCCTGAAATGATTTGCGGGACCGCAGAGGGGAATTTTAATTTCCACAAAACAGACCAGCGAGAGGCTCTGTAAAGTTTGAAGAGTTCTTTCAGTTCCGTACTTGCTTCCAACATGCCATTCGTGGCGGAAGTGATAATCGGAAACAGGCTGACGATATACGTGATGACAACAACACTGTTGCCGCCGTAACCGAACCAGGTGATGATCAGAGGCGATATCGCGACAATGGGAACAGTATGCAGAAAAATCGCATACGGATAACAGCCTCTGCGCAGCCAGCGAAATTCTGAAAACAGAGTCGCGACCAGTAAGCCACTGATTAAGCTCAAAGAAAAACCGATGAATGCAGAAAGAAAAGTAATCCAGGCGGCTGCGAGCAAATCGCCTGATCGCCCGATGAGAACTTCAATCACCGCCCAGGGCGTCGGCAGCAAATAACGATCAATGTTGCCGAAGCGAATCAGAAAATCCCAGCAAACAAGTCCGATAAGCATGCAGAGAAAAGGGGGGAATGCCATTTTTAATCCATTCCCTAGCTG